>JADHWC010000073.1 GCA_016783665.1 Fidelibacterota bacterium
ATCTTGAACGACGATACTTTATTAAAGCACTGGAAATGACGACCCGCGAAATCCTGGAAGCCTTTCATGCTTTGGATATTTCAGAGATTATTGCATTAGAATATTCACAACTTTTTGGAAGTCTCGATTTGGTCAAGTTCGCCAAACAGATACCCGAAGCAAACGAAATGGTTTTTTTATGGGAATTAGCATATAAATGTATTGATAAAACCAAACGTGAACCCTTTTTAAATAGGAGGTCATCTTGATTGAAGTTCGAAATCTAGTGAAACACTATGGAGATGTAAAAGCCGTGCAAGACATCTCCTTTTCAGTGAAAAACGGCGAGATTCTGGGATTCTTAGGTCCTAACGGAGCCGGAAAGACGACGACACTGAAAGTCATAACCGGATATTTATCACCGACATCTGGTAATGTGTTTGTCGATGATTACAATGTTATCGAAGATTCGATGGAAATTCGGAAAATGATTGGTTATTTACCTGAAATGAATCCGCTGTATCATGATATGGAGGTGTACGATTTTCTGGAATTTGTAGCCCGTGCCAGGGAAATCGGCAAAAATCAATTCAGGTCACGTCTGAACGACGTGATTGAGCTTTGTGGCTTGAAAGGAGTCGTTCATAAAAATATTAACGAACTCAGCAAAGGATATTGTCAGAGGGTCGGACTTGCCCAGACGATCATTCACGATCCGAAAATTCTAATTCTTGATGAACCTACATCCGGTTTGGATCCTAATCAGATTGCGGAGATCAGAGGATTAATTAAAAACCTCGGTAAGGAAAAAACCGTGGTTATTTCCAGTCATATTTTACAGGAAATCCAGGCGACTGCGGATCGAATGATCATTATCAATGAAGGAGAAATTGTCGCTAATGGAACGATCGACGAGTTGATGAGCGATTTTAAAGGAAAGACGCGCCTGACCCTGGAATTGAAAAATGCCACTGCAGATTCTGTGAAAAAAGTACAATCCTTTCAAGACGGAATCCTCCTGTCTAAGTATGAAGAAAAAGATGAGATTGTTTTTGTGGTTTTAGAATATCCAAATTCCGTTGATCCGCGACAGGATATTTTTAAATATGCCGTTAAAAACAAATGGGTTATTCTTGAAATGAGCAGACATAAAACAAGTCTTGAAGACGTATTCCGGAACCTTACGATTGAAGGAGGAACCAACAATGCGAAATAATTTTTCTATCATTTACCGAAGAGAGGTTCAATCCTTTTTTAGCAGTCCGGTAGCCTATATTACTCTCGTTGTTTTCCTGTTGATTAATGCCTGGTTTTTTACCAGTACCTTTTTTCTGATCAATGAATCGGATCTGCGAACGCTGTTTTCAGTTATTCCTATTGTTTATATCTTTTTTGTACCGGCAATTACTATGGGATTAATCGCTAAAGAAAAAAATACCGGAACCATGGAATTTATCACGACTTTGCCTTTTACCGATGGTGAAATCATAGTCGCAAAATATCTTGCGGCGTTGACACTGCTCGGAACAGCTCTGGCGTTTACACTGGTGCATTTTTTCACACTTTTAGTCGTGGGTAATAATATTGATATTGGCGCCTTGATCTCCGGCTACCTTGGATTGTTGTTAGTTGGTGGCGCCTATGCCGCTATTGGAACCTTCGGTAGTACCGTTACCGATAACCAGATCACGGCATTTATTATTAGTTTTTTAATAATATTTGTGCTGTTCATTTTAGATAAAATACTGATATTCATGCCGGGATTTTTAAGTTCCATACTTCAATATCTCAGCATTGATTACCATCTGAATAACATCTCAAGAGGCGTGATCGATTCACGAAATCTTGTGTACTTTGGATCGTCGATTCTGTTCTTTTTACTGGTTAGTGTTCGAATTCTGGAAATGAGGAGATGGAGTTAAAAATGACAATTATATCCAATAAAAAACAATTAACCTTGTACTTGATTTTATTGACGGTCATCATCGTTATTTTCAACCTTGTATCCAGGACGTTATTCGTTCGCTTTGATTTAACCGAAAATAATATTTATTCGCTTTCGAATTCCAGCAAAAAGGTCATTGAAAAACTTGATGATCGCATGGTGGCGAAGGTTTTTTTCTCAAAAGACTTGCCGGGGCAACTGGCAAATTCACGACGCTATCTTCAGGATCTGTTAGAAGAGTACGAAGCCTATTCCAAAGGTCGCTTTCATTTTGAGTTCATCGCACCCGATCAGAACGAAGAAGCCCGAACCGAAGCCCGAAATTATGGAATTCCGCCAATGCAGGCTCAGGTCATCGAAAATGACAAACTGGAAATTAAAAATATCTATATGGGTCTGGTACTGTTGTACAATGATAAAAAGGAGATTTTGCCTGTAATTCAGACGAGTGAAGGTCTTGAGTATAATCTAACGGCAGCGATTAAAAAGCTTGCCGAAACCGATATGAAGACCGTAGGAATTATTTCGTCAGATAATAAATCAATTGCCACAACTAAACTGCAACAATTACTTCGTCAAACCTATAATGTAAGGACTGTCTCACTCGATGATGAGATTCCGCTGGACATTCATACCCTGTTGTTGAACGGTTTTCAAGATTCGGTCAGTATCGATCAGTTGTATAACATTGACCAATATCTGATGCGGGGCGGTAAACTGTTTGTTGGACAGGCTCGCCAGGTTGCTCATTTACAGGATGGTTATGCATCGGAAATCAAATCGAATATTTTTGATTTTCTGGAACATTACGGTTTCCGCATTGGAAAAGATATACTGGTGGATAAGCAGTGTGGACAGATCAGTATTCAGCAGCGCCGGGGCTTTTTTAGTTTCTCTAATGCCGTTAATTACCAGGTATTTCCGCTGATCCACAAATTCAATAAAGACAATATTATTGTTAAAAGTTTGGAACAGGTACGGCTATTTTTTGTGAATGAGGTTTTGCCCGTTGATTCCACCGTGCAGTTTACCTCTTTAATGAGCACTTCGCAAAATACCGGCGCACTTTCCCTCGGGATGGTGCCCCAGATGTCACCCTATGGGCAATACAATATGATCGAAGGATACAATATCTCGCCTCATATTCCAAGCTCACAGATGAATAACCCGGCGATGGTTTCTTTTCCATTAAAATCCAAAGCTGTAGCCGCCGTTGTTGACGGATCCTTTCAGAGTTATTTTGCTGAAAACTCTGATTTTAATCAAAAGGGAAATTTCCTCGGCCTTGGAGAAGATGTTCAGATACTCTTAGTCGGAGATAATGAATTCTTTAATGATAATCGTGCCGGCGGAATCCCGGAAAATAAGGATTTTATTCTGAATAGCATTGACTGCATGTCCGGTGATCAGGAACTGGTGGAAATCCGATCCAGAACCGTGACGGCAAGACCGTTGAAACAGCTTTCCGATGGATCTCGTCGTTTCTGGAAATGGTTGAATATATTTCTTCCGGCATTACTGGTAATCATTTTCGGGCTGCTCCGCTGGAGAAAAAATGTAAGTAAACGTAAACTGTTGGAGAGTATTTATGGCTAAGAAAAAAAGTCCCTGGATAAAATATATTGTTCTGTTAGCAGCCGCGCTTTTATTGCTGTTGGCAGTCTCACTGAGAAATCAACGCTATAAACCAAAAGTAAGTGAGGTCTTTGATATTAAAGCCGACGATATTAATACTATCAGCATTACAAAAGATACATTGTCTATAACATTGATGAAGGGCGATACTGCCTGGGTCTTTGCGGAGCCCGATACGGGATTAGTGAAAAACGACCGGATCGAAAACTTCTTTGAAAATGTCATAAACGCAAGAAAGTCTGGTTTCGTCACCAAGAATCCCGAAAAATATGATCAATATAATGTTTCCGACAAGTTGGGTTTGAAGGTGGAATTAAAGAAAGGCGAATATGTTCTGGGAATAGTTCTGCTGGGACGTTCCAAAACCAGCTGGGCGCAGGATTATATTCGCTATCCCGATGATCCGAAAGTCTATATCAGCCAGAAAAAAATGCTTGGTTCTGTGAGTGAACAAGTATCGTTCTGGCGCAGGTAACTAACAAAATTTAAACCGCCTATTCAGGGAGGCAGAGGTGATAGAAGTTCGGGGGCTGACCAAATATTATGGTAATGTCCGAGCGGTAGATGACATATCGTTCACGGTTGAAAAAGGTGAAATACTGGGATTTTTAGGACCGAACGCAGCCGGAAAAACGACGATTATGCGGATTATTACGGGCTACATGCCGGCGTCCACAGGATCGGTTCGGGTCGCCGGGTTCGATGTGTTCTCGAATGATCTTGAAGTCAAAAAACGGATAGGCTATTTACCGGAAAACCCGCCGCTTTATATGGATATGCAGGTTATAGAATTTTTACGATTTGCCGCCGCAATCAAAGGGGTGAACAGAAAATCGATCGAATCCGAAGTCAAACGAGTCGCTGACAAACTTTCTGTATCGACGGTATTGTTCAAAAGTATCAGCACATTGTCGAAAGGGTATAAACAGCGGGTCGGATTTGCCCAGGCGATTTTAAATGATCCGCCCGTTCTCCTATTGGATGAACCGACGATTGGTCTCGATCCGAAACAGATAATCGAAGTACGTGAGTTGATCAAAAGTATCAGCCATGATCATACGGTAATTCTGTCAACACATATTCTGCCCGAAGTCAGGATGACCTGTAACCGGGTCATTATCATCAATGAAGGCAAACTCGTTGCGGTGGACACGCCGGAGAATTTAACCGCCCGCTTGAAGGGGTCAGAATCCATTCATCTGGAAGTAGAAGGTCCGGTCGATGACATTATGAACATGCTGAAGCAAACACCTAATGTGACGGCGGTTTCAGTTGCTCCCACTAAAAAAGCGAACGTCTCCGGCTATATCGTTGAAACGGATGTTGGATCGGATGTCCGCAAGGATCTTTCCCATTCGATTGTCACGAAAGGATGGGGACTGCTGGAAATGAAGACCGAAAGTCTTAGCCTGGAAGATATTTTTCTGAAGTTGATGACGAAAGAGGAGGTGAACTGATGAGGAATATTCTATCCATATTCAAACGGGATCTGAAAGGATATTTCAATTCGTCGATCGCTTATGTCGTCATCGGTCTTTTCCTGATCGTTACCGGCATTTTCTTTTACCTTCTTCTGTCCAGTTTTTTACAATACAGCTATGCGGCGATGATGCAGCGCCAGGGAGTTCCGCTGAATGTTAACTTAATGATGATCCGCCCGTTTTTACTGAATATGAGTGTCATTATTCTGTTTATGATTCCGATAATTACCATGCGGTCGTTTTCAGAAGAAAAGAAAAACGGAACCATCGAGCTGCTGTTGACGGCTCCGCTTACGAACTGGCAGATCATTATCGGTAAATTCCTGGCTACCTACCTTTTGTATCTGGTGATGACCGGGATTACGGTATTGTTTATGGCGTTGCTGTTTATCTGGGGCGATCCCGAACTTGCCCCGATTCTGATCGGCTACCTCGGAATTCTGCTGATGGGAGCGGCATTGATCGCAGCAGGAAATTTTATTTCATCTCTGACGGAAAACCAGATCGTCGCCGCCGTCGGGACCTTCGGTCTGACTATGTTTTTGTGGATAATCGGTTTTGCCTCGGACTTTGCCGGTAAAATTGTTGGTGCAATTTTGGAATATTTATCAATTGTCGCTCATTTTGAGGATTTTTCCAAAGGCGTGTTTGATACCAGCCACATGGTGTTTTATCTCTCGATGACGTTTTTTATGCTGTTCCTGACTTATCAATCCGTTGAATCTTCAAAGTGGAGGGGCTAAGATCACGAAACAGTATAAATGGCTTCTGACGGTTGGATTGATTCTGGTGGGTTTCGGTTTAATTGCGTATTCCATAACAAATGTCTGGGATGTCAGGTCACTCGCCGTGATTTGCGTTGGTTTGATCCTTTCAATCTTTTCACTGATTAAATTGGATCTAAAGGATGTGCTTCGAGATCGCCGTTTGATTTACGGCGGTAATATGGCATTGGTGATTGTGCTGGTCGTTGCAATTCTTGGTCTGCTGAATTTCTTTTTAGCGCGTCATACATGGCGGGTTGATACAACAGCCGGAGGAACATTCAGTCTATCACTCCAGACCATAAAATTATTAAAGAATCTCGAAGATGATATTAATGTTATCGCGTTTGTTAAAGACTTAAATAAAGGACAAGTAAAAGATTTATTAGAGGAGTATTCACATTTTTCCAAACGCTTTAAATGGGAATTAATCGATCCTGATGAAAAACCGGGCCTGGCGGAAAAATATAATGTCAAACAATATGGTAATCTCGTTGTAATATCGGGCAGTCGCGAAGAGCAGATTTCTTCTTCCTCCGAGGAAAATTTAACTAATGCAATTATTAAAGTGACTCGTGAAAAAACCAAAAAAGTTGCCTTTATCACCGGGCATGGCGAGTTGAGCATCAACAGCGCCGACCGGGAAGGTTTGGCAAACGCCAAAAGCGCTATCGAAGAACAAAATTATGAGGCGGTTGAACTATTGCTTGCGGACAGAGATTCCATACCGGAAGATATTTCAGTTGTCATTATTCCCGGTCCTAAAAATATCTTTTTCCAGGGTGAGCTGAAAATTCTGACAGACTATTTGAATAAAGGCGGAAGCGCCTTGTTTCTATTGGATCCACCGCCGGGAACGGGCATGGAGAAGTATATGCGCAACTGGTACGTCGAGATGGGGAATAATTTAGTGATTGACGCCAGTGGTTTCGGAAGATTGCTTGGTGCAGGTCCGGAAATTCCGCTTGTTTCATCTTACGGCGATCATCCGATTGTTGAAGAATTAAGCGGGTTGATGACGTTTTTTCCCATGACCCGTTCGGTCACGCCGATTGAAACCGATGATCATAAGGTAACGGTAACGGAAATTGCTCAAACCGGTTCCAACAGCTATGCCATTGATCATAAGAAAATTGCGGGACAGGAAGAAATATCTATCGGTCCCGAAGATCAGCGCGGACCGATCCCAATTGTCTGCGTCACGACGATTGAGCTGGATAACCGTAGAAAAGCCCGTATTGTCACGGTCGGCGATTCCGATTTTGCCAGCAACGCTTATTTTACAAACCAGGTAAACGGCGACTTTTTTATGAATATTATCAGCTGGTTGATGGCTGACGAGGATTTGATCTCGATACGTCCGAAAGACCCAGAAATGCGCCAGGTTAATATGAACCCGGCTCAAACAAGAACGGTGTTCTGGTTAACCGTTATTATTCTGCCGGTTATTGCTTTTGCATTGGGAATCCTGGTATATATCAGGAGGAAGTAGCGCATGCATGGGAAAACAACCCTGATTCTGCTGCTTGTATTCGTTGCTCTTCTTGCATTTATCTATCTCTTCGAAATTAAAGGCGGGGAAAAGCGCAAAGAACGGGAACTGGTAGAAAAAACGGCGCTCAATATTCCGGTTGATAGCGTCACGGCTTATACAATTAAAAATGATATTCGGGAATTATCTGTCCGGAAAAAAGATAACACATGGACTATTGTCTCTCCGGTGGAAACGGCAGGTGACTCTGCCGTTATTATCTCCAACCTGAAATCGATATTGGATACGAAAATCGAACGTAAAATAAGCGATGATGGAAACGATCCGGGACAATTCGGTCTGGAGAATCCTCAAGGTGAAATTGTAATTCAGCAATCCGGAGACCTGGAATCACGATTGTTGCTCGGCGATGAAAATCCAACCGGGGATTTTATATTTGTTAAATATTCCGACAAACCCGGGATATATACGGTTTCCAAATCTCTCCGGACGTATGTGAATAAAAGTCTCTATGATCTTCGGGATAAACGATTGATGCATATCAGACCGCTCGACGTACGAAAAATAAGAATTACTTCGAGAGAAAAAGGTGAAATAGTACTGAAGCAGGACGGCAACGCCTGGAACCTGATTGAACCGGTGAAAATCCCGGCAGAGTCTAATGATGTAATGTCCTTTTTGAACAGGTTAAGTAATGGTCGTATTAAAGCGTTTATCGATGAGTCTCCGCGAGACCTCAGGCAATATGGACTGACCGATCCGTTTATCAGGATTGAGTTGTTTTCGGGAGCTGAACCGGCGAAATCCACGTTTACGATCGGTGATACGATAAAGGATGGAAATGCCGGTTATTATGCCTGTGAAGAATCGCGATCGCCGGTATTTACACTGGAAAATTGGGCGGTGAATAATCTGAATAAAGGCGCCTTCGATTTTCAGGTAAAGACATTGACGAATTTCGATGGATATAATGCCGACAGGATTGTATTTGAAAAAGGCGCAGTGAGCTTTACTGTGGAGAAAAAGGATTCCCGCGAGTGGGGATTCACGGAACCCGACACGCTCGTTGTGGAAACGGGGCGTATGCAACGCTGGATCGATGGGATTAAAGATTTTACGGTGGATGAATTGGAAATCTATACGTCGGCGTCGTTGCAGAAATACGGTTTGCTGCAACCGGAAATCAGGATTACGATTAATAAAAATGAGACCGAGACCGGGCAAATTCTGATCGGCAAACCGGAAAATGAGTTTTATTATACAAAATCTGCAAATGAACCATACGTATATAAAATAAAACATACGAAAGTTGAAAATATCGATAAAGCGATCCGGGATTTAGCCCTGCCGCTGGCGGGACATAATGCGGAATGATGAGCCGAATGTTCGCCCTTGTCTCTACGCTCCGGCGTTGAGACAGGCAAGATATCATGTTGGCGTCAACGCGGGAGAGTTGCAGAAACCTTCCGAAGGTTCGGTAAGATAAGCGTCTGTGTCATAATAAAAAAACCTTCGGAAGGTTGATGGACGAAGACGATTTTTATTATACAAAATCTGCAAATGAACCGTACATATATAAAATATAACGTACGAAAGTCGAAGAGATCGATAAAGCGATCCGCGATTTAGTCCCTGGATGATCTGTGCCGTCCGATTCCGGGAATTGCGCATTTGTAGTTGTGTTAGGAGCTCACTCCTAACACTTATAGCATCCCGTCATGAGTGAGATTATGACGGAACCGGGGGAAATAAAAATGTTATTGATTTTAATTTGAAATAGTGTTTAATTCGTAGGTGTTGAAATGGCGAGTATATTAGATGGAATCAATCCACTCACTCTATAGTTAGGCAGTAAAAAATTGTATGGAGGCATTATGAAAAAAATATATATAATGCTTATAATATTTCTTTTGGAAAGCTGCGTAGAACGTATAACAGATATTAATAATCAAAATGAATTAAGGATAATCTCTGGAAGAATATTCGACAATTATTTTAATAAAGGTATTTCAGGAGTTAATATAAAAATAACACCGTGTGATTATTCTAATTCTTCAGACTCATTAGGTTATTTTGTATTTAAGAATATTCCTAAAGGTAAATATCTTCTGACTACAGAAAGCATTTATTTTTTACCTGACTCTACTCAATTGGATTTAACTCAAGAGGATTCTTTATTTGTGAACATTACCCTTACGAGAGAAATTAAAACCTTTTATAAGCTTAATTTTGAAATATATGAGGGATACACCAAATATGAGAGTATAGAAGAACCATTTGTAAAAGCAAATTTGGCTACGGAAGAAAGTTTTGGTTGTTCTAATTTAAAAATATTAACGAATGTTAACATTTCTTCAAATCAAATTGATATTGAATATCTTGGAGCAACACTTATTGGTGATTGTGATTTAGGTGAGGGACCAGCAACAACAAGTATTCCCTTACAAATATCTTCTGGTCTTTATAATCTATATATAAAGCAGCAAGACATTATTGATAAATATTTATTAACTGTAGCAGACACTTCCATTATTGTTAAATCGAATGGAAACAATCTACTCTCAGAACCTAATTTTACTATTTATTGGCGATATCCTAAGAATAGTTATGTTTTAGTAGGTGGAACTACAACTGAAACTCAATGGATTTATAATGATTTTCTGGCTCTGTTACAGGACAGTATTAATCTTCAAGAGATTGCATTTCCAGATTACGGCAAAGTATGTTTCCCCCAAGAATCTCAAGGCTATTATGTCGACATGCCTGAAAAATATTTTAAATATAGTAATGAAGAAGACTTTGACAAAACTGGATTACTACTTAACAAATATTCGAAGGATGTCATATCTAAATATAGTGGTGTAGGTATTTGGATATGTAATTGGAAAAATAAGAAGTATTACTCTTGGATATTAAATAATTAATATTCTGCCTAACCATCGCGTGGAGATAACGCCTGGAGCTGTTCGATGATTTTGGATTTTGGCGATTTGATTGGGGATAAACAAATAACAAAGCGAAATCGCTCCGAAATCCGGCGTATCTCACGCAGTGACCGTTAGATGTAATGATTTTCTTAGATAAATAATTTAACTTGAAAAAGGGAGATGAAGATGAAGATAATACTGTTAATTTTATGTTTTTCTATTACGAGCATATTTCCATTATTTGCACAAACCTATTTCATGGAATGGCAATCACAAAATGGAGTTGAAATTTTAGAAAATTTTGTCGATGGCTATATAACATCTGAAAGCATGATTATGAATACAGACTTTAATAATGATGGAAAGCAGGATTTCATTTTTAATGATATTGATAATAACATATTATATGTATTAAATTTAAGCGATTATAATATTCTTTGGTCGTATCAGTTACCGATTATTTCGGGAGCACAAGAGGATTGCGATTTTGTTGGTTTTGCTGATTTGACTGATGAAAATACAAATGAATTAGTTTTACGATATGAACAATGGGATTCAACGGGAATTGCTAGTATTGCAGTGGTAGTTAATACTACTACTAATGAATACACAATTATAAGTAGAAATGTGCGATGGGATGTAATAATTTGGAATATTATTGGTAGTAAAAGCAAATTAATATTTCAGGTAGAAGACCATATTGAAATCTGGGGAAATGGAACAACATCTATAAAAAATAATTCTACTCAGTCACTTCATTTCAAATTGAATCAGAATTATCCCAATCCATTTAATCCAACAACGACAATAAATTACCAATTGAATGAATCGGGATATGTTGAACTTAAGATATACAATGTTAAAGGTCAATTAGTTGATACACTAGTAAAAAAATATCTGGATGGTGATAATCATTTAGTTATTTGGGACGCAAAAAGTCTTCATTCTGGACAATATTTCTATCAAATATCAGTTAATGGTAAATTATCAGAAACAAAGAAAGCAATTTATTTAAAATAAATCGGCTTGTTATTTAATCGGATAATATTTGACAATCCCTGAGTGCCTAAATTTTCTTGGACACGATTAGAGTTAAAATAAACTCTAATCAGAAAGGAAGAGAGAATTATGACAACCATAGGAGAAGGGATGAAAACCGAAGTTACCCCCGGGATCAAACGTCGTTACATAAG
>JADHWC010000074.1 GCA_016783665.1 Fidelibacterota bacterium
TTGCCTTCCGTCAATTGATTTTGAAATAGTTTTTGTTCCGCAATGATAACAATACAGGTATTTCACGGAGCTAATTTACCCAATGATAAAGTATATTGAAAACAAAACTACAATTTCGTATCTTCCCTGGTAAATTTGATAATTTTATTTTTAGGTTAATATGAAAAATTCTGTTCTCGTAATCGGATCAGTGGCGTTTGATGATGTAAAGACGCCCTTTGGCGAGCGTCGGAATGCGCTGGGCGGCAGCGCGGTTTTCTTTTCTATGGCGGCGTCTCACTTCACACAAGTCAGGATCGTGGGAGTAGCCGGAAAGGATTATCCCGAGGGAGCCATAAAGATGTTATGTGACCATAATGTCGACACCCATGGACTTGAAATCGCCGAGGGAAAAACATTCCGCTGGGGTGGCGTCTATCACGAAGATATTAATATTCGTGATACTCTTTACACACATTTGAATGTGTTCGCAGATTTTAAGCCGGTTATTCCTCCTGATTATCAACAATCGCCTTTTCTCTTTCTTGGTAATATTCAACCTTCTCTGCAATTGGATGTGTTGAATCAGCTGCAAAAACCCAGGTTCACCGCTCTGGATACAATGAATCTCTGGATCGAAAGCGCTCCCGATGATTTGAGAAAGGTCATTGAGAAGGTCGATCTCTTATTAATTAATGATAGTGAGTTGAATCTGCTCACCGGCGAATTAAATCTCCTGAAAGGCCTGGATAAAGTTCATGAAATGGGTCCGAAATATGTCATAATAAAAAAAGGTGAGCACGGAGTGTACTTGAGTTACCAAAGATCACTGTTTTTTGTCCCCGCCTATCCGGTTTATCAACCGATCGATCCGACCGGAGCCGGCGATGGTTTTGCCGGCGGTTTCATGGGATATCTTGCCGCTTGCGGTAGCGTCAATTTCCGCACAATGAAAAAAGCCCTTATTTACGGCAGTATCATGGGATCTTTTGTAGTGGAGAATTTCAGCGTTGACGGTTTAATAGATTTGACAAAAAATCAGATCGAGTCCCGTTACAAAACCCTGAGACAGCTGGTTACTTTTTAACAATGAATTAATTTTATGATAAAACCGTTATTCTGGGAAAACAACCGCTTATATATTGTCGATCAAACGCTATTACCGGCTGAATATAAAAAAATCGAAATCCACAATCACAATGAGATGGCGGATGCAATTAAATGCCTGTCAATCCGCGGAGCTCCGGCTATAGGTATCGCCGCCGCTTTCGGACTCGCACTGGGTTTAAAACCTTTTACAAATGCTTCAAAGGATGCGTTTTTCTCGAAACTCGCCGAAATCTCCAATATACTCCGGAACACCCGTCCTACAGCCGTCAATCTATCCTGGGCGCTGCAACGAATGAAAAACCTTGCGCAATCTCTTACAGATGCGCCAGTTCCGATGATCTGGGAACGTTTATTAAACGAGGCGCAACAAATTCATCAGGAAGATATTGATATGTGTCTCCGAATCGCAAAAAACGGTCAATCGCTTATTCCACAAAATGCCGGAATTCTGACTCATTGCAATACCGGAGGCTTGGCGACCGGCGGACAGGGCACAGCGCTGGGAATCATTATCACAGCCCATAAGTCCGCTAAGAATATTCATGTTTTCGTTGATGAAACCCGCCCCTTATTGCAAGGCTCACGGCTTACCGCATGGGAGTTAACGCAAGAGAATGTTCCCTTCACTCTCATCAGTGATAATATGGCAGCCTATATAATGTCATCCGGGAAAACGGATGCCGTGATAGTAGGAGCCGATCGAATTGCCGCCAACGGCGACGCTGCTAATAAAATCGGAACGTACGGACTGGCGGTTCTGGCAAAATATCATAAAGTCCCGTTTTACATCGCGGCGCCCTCCTCAACAATCGATCCGTCGATTTCCAACGGCAAAGAGATTGTCATTGAAGAACGCTCAGGCGCGGAAGTCCGTGAGATATTCGGTGTAACAATTGCGCCGGAAGATTGCCTCGCCATTTCACCGGCTTTTGATGTGACCCCGAATTCACTCATTACAGCGATTATTACTGAACAACAGGTTTTTCGCCCGCCCTACTATTTTAAATGAAAAACTGACATATATTATGAAAAATGAATTAGCAATTTTAATGATTACGGCAGCATCGATAGGTTTTTTGCACACCTTGTTTGGTCCCGATCATTACGTGCCATTTGTAGTGATGTCTAAAGCGCAAAAATGGTCGCTCGTTAAGACGGGCTGGATCACATTGCTTTGCGGATTAGATCACTTCATCAGGGATATATATTCTCAGGATTGCCAGCGGGAATTATTCCAGGACCAGTAAAATGGTTTTTATTAGATAGAGAATAGACTTGTTGTGGAGTACGCTGACTGCGTCAGTGTATCAGCCTCATAGAGGCTGTACTCCAAAATTAGTGGCAGGAGTAGCTCCTGCCACAACTGAGTTCATATGATCGGCCATACGAAAGTCGGTGATTATTATCAAGGATTCTGCTCGCGTTTCGAGGCAGGGTCAGTTTGAGGGATATTACATGTACCGCGAAGATTGCCCGAAACTGAAAATGCTGACATTCTCAGTTCATAAAGATATTGTGAAGGATATCCTGAAAAAGTAAGATTAGAAGATACTGCCAATTTGATAACTACATATAACGCCCTGATTCTGCCTGGGCGCAGTGGTATATATCACTTGCAGTTATTCAATTAATGATTATATTTAAACAGAAAAAATATTAAAACTATTTAACATTAAAAGAAAAATGACCGATACCAACTGGATTAAAGGAAAAGGAATGAACAGAAAAAAGGTGATTAGAAGAAAAGATATGGAAAGAATAAGACTGGAGCAAGTCCAGTGTTCCTGCTTACGCCAGGGCTCCCGCCTGCCGAAGACGTGCGGCGGACAGGTCGGCGGGCAGGTTGGAAAGGTCTTCGGTTTCGGGGTTTTGGCTGCCTTGATTTTTACCCCGTTAGATATAAGAAAGATGTATGTCAGATTTCGAAATATGGCAAGATTTTATCTAACGGGGCTGGCGTTGCTTATGGCTTTTGCCATGGGAACCGCGCACGCCGCAGCTTGGGCTTCCAAGAAGCAGATCACCATCAACGCCACCAAAGTACCATCCAATCAAAACAATTTCCCGGTGCTGATAAGCATAACTGATACTGATCTGCGCGACGACGCCCAGGATGACGGCGATGATATTTGTTTCACTACCGACCCGGATGAGACGAATCCGGCCAACCGGTTATCCCACGAGATAGAGTATTTCGACGGCGGCACGGGCCAGCTGGTTGCATGGGTCAAAATTCCAAACCTTTCCGGTAGCTCGGATACACAGTTCTATATGCATTATGGCAACCCTACTTGCAGCAGCCAGCAGGACGCCACCAACGTCTGGGATTCCAACTATAAGGGGGTGTGGCACCTAGGAGATGGTGATAATACCGCTCCTAACTTCTATCAAGACTCTACCCCCAATAATAATGATGGCACCTTAATTGACGCTAACGGGAATACAGCGCAGGATGACGGTCAGGTCGGTAAGGCAATGGATTTTTTCGGCGATGCGGATCGTTTGAATGTGGGAAGTGATCCCGAGTTAGATAACTTAGGGCCAATGACATTTTCCATGTGGGTGTTCACTAACACTGTAGCTGCTGGCCCGACATATTGGTGGAAGAATGCCAGTGATGGTTTGCAACAACGAGATAATAGTACTATCGGTTTCACGTATGATACAGATGATACCTCTGTACGCCGTGTTCCCCCTGATGGTTATATTTCCGCTGATACCTGGATGTATATTTCATTTACCTGGGACGGAACCAGTAGTTACACAGGTATCAACATATATAGAGATGGTACCGAGGCAGCCAGTTATCCAACGACGGCGGGTTCAGGAACAGTTTCGGATGATTCAGCAAATGACTTAATAATTGCAGGGCGGACTACGGATAAATACGCCGATGGTGTAATCGACGAAGTCCGCATTTCAGACATAGCAAGAAGCGCCGACTGGATCAC
Organism: Fidelibacterota bacterium; assembly: GCA_016783665.1. GTDB lineage: Bacteria > Fidelibacterota > UBA2242 > UBA2242 > UBA2242 > UBA9312. The sequence goes on from JADHWC010000074.1 coordinate 4,041, forward strand.
CACTTGCTATAATAACCAGAGTAACCAGACAGTGGCGTCAGAAAATTTTATCAAAGCGGTAGGCTCTGAGACCGACAGTTCCCTCCCGGTTGAGCTTTCCGCCTTCACCGCCACTGCAGGAGATGGCAAGGTTACTTTGAAATGGGTCACCGAAAGCGAAGTGGAAAATCTTGGCTTCAATATATACCGCAGCACGAAATACAATGATCAATTATCAATTATCAATGATCAGTTAATTCCGGGAGCGGGGAATTCATCTCAACGACATGATTATGAATACGTGGACAAAGGTTTAACTAATGGAGTTACATACTGGTATAAATTAGAAGATGTGGACTACAGCGGAAATACCGAATTACATGGACCTGTATCAGCTACACCGATGAAAAGATCTGCTCCCAGAGAATTCCGCTTATACCCGAATTATCCCAATCCATTTAATCCGGCAACAACTATTTCCTATGATCTACCTGATGATGGTTTGGTTGAACTTACGGTCTATAATATGCGCGGCGAAAAAGTCACAACACTTATGCAAGGCAAGCAGTCAGCTGGTTCGTACAAGCTGAACTGGGATGGAACAGACCGGAATGGCGGGATAGTATCATCAGGGATATATATTCTCAGGATTGCCAGCGGGAGTTATTCCAGGACCAGTAAAATGGTCTTTATAAGATAGTGATAAGTAATAACCTTCCGAAGGTTCCGAACCTTCGGAAGGTTGATACGGGCAACTTCTGAAAAAGCGATATCCTGCCGATGGTTCAAAATGTATCCGAGCAAACGAGGATACCGCGTAGCGGTTTTAGTATTGCAGTACATTCTCCCCATAGAAAGATTTCCCTGTAGGGGATTAACAAATTAACCCTATCGTCTGTTGAACTACGTATCGGTTCCCGAGTAAGAGAATAAAAGCTGAAACCAATTTGATCCGGCGGCTGCCGGACTGAAAATTGGTTTATTCTCGTTGTACGGTTCCGTCACGATACGGAGCAGCGTGGGGTGGTAATTTAATTTTGGCAATATCTTCCTTGATATGTCAATATTTCTGTGATAAATTTTATTGCTAATTAATGAACTTATAGGAGTTATCGAATGAAACTTAAAACATTAATCCTGGCACTGTCAGCTCTGGTGATGTTTTCATTTTTCTTGAATTCATGCCAAAGTCCTGAAGTCACATCCGCAAAAGTGTATTTTCAACAAAACAATCTCGAGGCGGCGGAAGAACAATTACTGATTGCCCTCCAAAAAGAGCCCTTGAACCCGGAAGTACCTTTTCTCCTGGCTACCGGTGTGTACATTCCCAGAAAGGAATGGATCAAAGCCAGAGATCAGTTGCTGAAAGTAAACGAAATTAATCCAAACTACATGAATCCCATGACCAGAACCAATGCCGATGAACAGTTAAAACGTTTATGGGGTGAAATTCATACTCAGGGCGCTAATAAATTTAATGTCGCTCTTAAAGCAATTTTGCCTGTGGAAAAGGATTCTCTATTGAAAGAAGCTACTCAGAAATTCGAACTGGCTATCGATATTAAAGGAACTGAAATAATTTCTTATAACGGTCTTGTAAAATGTTATTTCCTTCTGGATGATTCCGTAAACGTCATCAAATGGGCAGAGGCGTTAATGGACAAAAAACTCTTCGAAGAAGATGTTTATACTTACTATGCCCAGATACTGTGGGCACAGAATGAAAAAGATAAGACCATTGTAACCTTAAATAATATTCTATCTGAAAATCCGGAAGCAATGAAATTACAGGAATTAAGAGTTCAATATCTCATTCAATTGGAACGTGTGGAAGAAGCAAAGGAACTCGCCCAGAAACTTACCAGGGAAAATCCCGATAATGTCGATCTTTTATATTTGCTGGCTCAAATACATTTGATCACCGGTGATTTTGAATCCGCCCAATATGAATTTAATAAAGTATTGATTGAAAATCCCGATGACATAGAAATTCTGACTCGCATCGCCGAAGCGGCGTTCCAGGCTCAGGATTGGTTAAGTACGGAAGATTACGCTCGCCGGCTTGTCGAGCTGGATCCTGAATTTGCATACGGGTACATGCTTCTCTGGAAGTCTCTGTACAACCAGGGTAAAAAGGACGAAGCCGAAAAATATCGCCAGATCGAAAAAAGTCTCCGATAGAAACTGTCCATTTTTATATACAAAAAAGCCGACCGTTCTGGTCGGCTTTTCTAATATACAGAATCACCACTATCCGGTAAAATGACTTTTGTTTCATATCTCAATAACAATTTTCGATTTATTCATCGTTTTTGACTTCCAGGTAAATCCTGTATAATATTACCACTGACCCTGCCTTATTTCCTCAATTTATACAGATACTTTTCATTTTTACCAGACACCAATGATATAGAATAGCTTTCATCCGATTCGTGCCCTTTTCTTGAGATATTCAGTTAAAGCCATATCCAGACTGCGGTCAGTCGTTAATAAGACATAATCAATATTATTTGCGCGGCAACTGGTTTTATATGTCGCTATAAACTGTTGTAACAACCCCTGATAGGCTTCCTGGATATGCCAGGGTTCTGTATTGAGACGTTTACCTGTTTCAAGATCGATAAACTGAGTTTGCCGGTTAAACGTAAAGTCCAGTTCCTGGCGATCGAGGATATGGAACAGAATGACTTCATGACGTTTATGCCGAAAATGTTTCAGGGCATTGATGACTTCATCAGGTTCATCAAGTAAATCGGAAATCAATATAATCATTCCGCGCTTTTTAAGTTTTTCAGCCAATTCATGAAGCTGCGGAGCGATGCGGGTCTCTGCTCCAGCCCTGACCTGCTCCAGCGCTCCCAGAACCAGGTTCAGATGGCTCTTCTTTGCCACAGGCGGCAAATAGCTGCGGACCTGATCATCAAAAAGGGTCAAACTGACGGCATCCTGCTGCTTTAACATAAGGTATGCTAATGCCGCAGCGAGGTAGGACCCATAGGTCAATTTACTGATCCCTCCCGATGAATAATCCATTGATCCGCTTTTATCGAGTAAAATATACGATTTGAGGTTGGTTTCCTCTTCAAATTGTTTAATGTAAAACCGGTCGGTTTTTCCAAATAGTTTCCAGTCGATATGTTTTATTTCATCACCGGGGATGTACGGACGGTGTTCGGCAAACTCCACTGAAAATCCATGATAAGGACTTTTATGCAAACCGATGATAAAGCCTTCCACTACCAGTCGCGCCCGTAATGCCATATTGTCCAGACGGGCAATAGTTACCGGATCAAGATACTTGCGTTTATCTATTTCGACGTTTATCATAAAGAGTTTACTTCAAATGATCGAGTAATTTTTCCGTAATGGCATCGGTATCGATTCCTTCCGATTCGGCATTGAAATTGGGGATAATCCGGTGACGCAACACAGGTTTCACAGCCCTGATTACATCGTCAATATTTGGCGTCGGGCGACCACTCAGAATCGCATAGGTCTTGGCTCCAAGAATAAGATATTGCGATGCCCGTGGACCGGCTCCCCATTCAACCCAGTTATTGATAAATTCCGGTGATTTTTCGTGATTGGGACGGGTTGATGTAACCAGTTTTACGGCAAACTCGATAACGTTATCCGCCACCGGCACACGTTTCACCAGATGCTGAAACGAAACAATATCATCCCGCTTTACGATCATTTCCAGGGATGTATTGATATCATAAGTTGTGGATTTAACAATGTCGATTTCTTCCTGGTAAGAAGGATATTCAATTTTTAGGCTGAACATGAAGCGATCCAATTGGGCTTCCGGAAGCGGATAAGTGCCTTCCTGTTCAATCGGATTCTGGGTCGCCAATACAAAAAACGGTTCTTCCAGAATGTGGGTTTTTCCGGCAGTGGTTACACGGTGTTCCTGCATCGCTTCCAGCAGGGCTGCCTGGGTTTTCGGCGGTGTGCGGTTGATTTCATCTGCAAGGATAATATTCCCGAAAATCGGTCCTTTGAAAAAGCGAAATTCGCGTTTCCCGGTGCTTTTATCCTCTTCAATGACTTCTGTTCCGGTAATATCCGACGGCATTAAATCCGGAGTAAACTGAATTCGTTTGAAATTCAGATCAAGAACCCGGGCTAAAGTTTTTATCATCAGCGTTTTCGCCAATCCGGGCACACCGATCAGGAGACAATGTCCCTGGCACAGGAGCGATACCAGTAACTGGTCGATGATTTCCCGCTGACCGATTATTACTTTTCCTATTTCATTAAACAGCTGTTCGCGTGTTTCAAATAATTGCTCTACTAATGTTACATCACTGGTCTTTACTTTATCCGACATGTTATTCTTTCTTTTATTTCCGGTTCAAATCATCTCAAAAGTTAATCGCGAAAATCTAAGACTTTATGTCTCCAAGCGCAAGCGCTGGAACAGAATGGAAGAATATTTTTAATTCCTTCAAAAACCATTAACTTTGCGAGTTATTTCAGATAATTATTGAATCACCTCATCGATAAATAGTTCCGATGTAAATATTTACTAAGTTTGTTTCATGATAAAATCATTGATTAAAATATTGCCCTGTATATTTATATTTCTGGCGGCTCTAACGTTGCGCGCTCAGTATTCCGTTTATGATTTCGATCCCGTAGTAATCACTTCCAGCCGGATTCCTACCGCTCTGTCATCTTCACTCAGAACCCTGATTGTGTTGGATCATGATATGATTGCTTCGTCAGGAGCTCAAAGCGTAGAAGAACTTCTGGAAACAAGCGCCGGAATTGATATCCGGTCCCGCGGACCACTGGGAGTTCAATCGGACGTCAGCATCAGGGGCGCCGGTTTTGAACAGACGCTCGTATTAATCGATGGTGTAAAGATAAGCGATCCCCAAACCGCCCATCACAACATGAATCTGCCGGTCGGTCTGGACAACATTGAACGCATCGAAATTCTGAAAGGCGGCGGTTCAAAACTCTATGGACCCAATGCATTCGGCGGAGTCATTAACATTATAACACGTAAAGCCCTTCATCAATCAACGACACTGAAGCTCAAGGGCGGCGAATACGGTCTCTTTGAGGGATCCGCTTCTATTTCATTACCGGTCAATCACACGACCAACCTGGTATCCATTAGCAAAAATCAATCTGACGGCTACCGGCATAATACCGATTTTAAAACGACAAATCTCTTTTATAAAAGCACTCTAAAAACCGGCAGATCAGATCTTGGTTTCAGCAGCGGTTATACAGTCAAAGACTTCGGGGCAAATGGATTTTATTCACTCAATTATCCCAACCAACGCGAAGATACCAGGACTCTGTTCGTGAATACCTCAGCGGATTTCCAGCGCCAATGGGGCTGGATCAGCGCACGTTTCAACTGGCGCCGGCATAAGGATCACTATCTGCTTGACTACCAAAATCCCGAATTTTATAAAAATCATCATACGACCGACGTTATTCAAGCCGATATCCAAACAACCATCATTCAAAAGTACATGAAACACAATTTTGGTATTGAATTTGGACAGGATGCCATCCGGAGCAATAACCTGGGGAATCACGATCGCTTCCGCAGCGGCTTGTATTATGAAGGACAATTCAGTTTGATTACCGCCATCGATATTTCAGCCGGCGCATCGGCTTATCATTATTCCGGTTGGGGCTGGAACTTCTGGCCCGGTGTCGATATCGGCTATAATATAAATGAAAAATTCCGCTGGACAGGCTCTGTCGGTCGCGCATTTCGCGTTCCCACATTCACAGAATTGTATTATAACAGCCCCGCAGACCTGGGAAATACTAAATTAAAACCCGAAAGCGCCTGGACTCTGGAACAGAATTTACTATATAACACGACCCGGATTCAATCGTCGGCTGCTGTTTTTTACCGGAGCGGTAATAATCTGATCGATTGGGTAAAATCAGTGGAGGATGATCCATGGCAGACGCTGAATATCGCTGTCATCCGGACATATGGATTGGAATATTATCTGTCATTTTCACCAATGTTTCCACCGATATCAACAATTATCAGAAAAGTTTCATTTTCATATGCCTATCTTCATAACGACAAATCCATACCATCCTATGAATCCAAATACCTGTTGAATTCACTACGGCATCAGTTGATTGCCACGATCGGCTTTAAAGAATTGTTAAGGATTAAGAACCGCTGGGCATTCCGCTATGAAGACCGTCTCCATCAGGACAGCCACATTATTATTGATGCACATTTAAACAGAACCATTAGCAGCTTGTCGTTATCGTTTTCAGTTACGAATCTGTTTGATGCAGACTATGCGGATTTTTCCGGCATACCCATGCCCGGACGATGGATTCGCTGCGGAATAGAATACAATCTATTAACCAACAAAAATTTGATAAAGTATAAGTAGTTTTATACATGATAAAATTGTGTGCTTAAACATTGTTGATCAACTTGTTTAAAGCGCTTAAATAAAAAACTACTTGTAATAGTTATTTATTATTCATAACTAATAACAAGTATAAGGAGGAACAATGAAAATAATTCGACACATTGGCTCGCTGGCTTTCGTGCTCGGGCTTTTCACTGCGGTATTCGTCGGCATACCCTGGTACGTGATCACTGCCGAGGATCCGGTCATACCCTGGTGGCTTAAGACAGCGGTTTTTTGCCTTTTGGGTGGCATCCTCGTGGTCCTGCTGACAGTGGCTCTCGAACAATTGAAAAAAAGGAAACCAAAAGAGGAGCATCCCCTAACTGGGCCTGTCCACCGGGTTTTGCTGATGAATTCCACAGAAATACCTGAACAGGAGATCACGGAGATTCTCGGTCTGGTCCAGGGTCATACTGTATTTGCTATCTGGCTTGGAAAAGATCTATCCGCCTTAATCAGATTGATCCTCGGAGGCGAACTGACTGAATATACAGAGATGATGGGAAAAGCTCGGGCAATAGCTGCTAACAGGATGATCGACCAGGCTGCAGAGATGGGCGCGGACGCAATAATCAATGTTCGCTATATGACTACCAGTGTTGTTGCGAGTGCGGCTGAACTTCTGGCTTACGGCACGGCTGTCAAACTCAGTCACATCGCTGCCTGAAACCATTCAATACAGCAGCTTACCCTCAAAGGCAGTGAAAAAGAAAATAGAAACACGACACTGAACGGCTGAGTACCTAAATAAAAATT
>JADHWC010000014.1 GCA_016783665.1 Fidelibacterota bacterium
AATGTGATATTGCGTTCGATATACTGAATGTGCTGATTTCTTTAATTGCATTCATTAATTTAATACATCGCTGCAAGGAAAACACAGAATCTTGCTCTCACCCCCGCCTTCACAGGCGGGGAACTCCCGCTGGATTAGAATAACCGAAAAATAACCGCAATTATTACCATATAACCTCATTCTTACACGTAGAATCTACCGTGTAAATTCTTTTATCTTCTTGTTGTGATTGTTGACAATTTGAACTCATAACAAGAGAAAATAATGAAGACAGATCAATTTTTCACGATGGAAGAACTCTTAGAGAAATTCCCATCTCTAAGAGTTTATTACATTGATTATTATGTTAGAAACCGTGTTATTCCCTGCATAAAATCCGGTCGGGGCAATCCTCGGAAGTTTCCGCCAGAAACCATTGAAATTATCCTAGTACGACTGAAAATATTACAGGTAAAAAAATAGTGGCAGATAAACAACCATTATTATCTGAAATCAAATATCTGATTAGTTTAAGAACAAATATAATCCAATTCTTGATCTGTTTTAGCAAGATGATTATTAGGCGATTTAATGCACATATCTATATTTGATTATTTGTAGCGCATAGGGGAATCGAACCCCTGTTACCGGCGTGAGAGGCCGGTGTCCTGGGCCACTAGACGAATGCGCCGTAAATTGCTGGGGTGCAGGGATTTGAACCCCGATCTTACGGTCCAGAGCCGCATGTCCTGCCATTGGACGACACCCCATCATCAAAAAGCGTGCTAATTTACAATTCGGTCAATCAAAGGTCAAGCACTTCGACCGTCACATTTTCTATATCAAAATATCAATAATAAACGCAGCTGCGAATAACAATGTTGTCAATAAATGTAAGCCGATAGTTAATGCATTTACCGGTAACAGTTCCATTATTTTATCATAATTCCGGTTTGCCAATTTAAACGAGCGAATTATCATCGGAGTCACAAGCAGTACGATAAATGACCAGACTGGAAATATTCTCATTACTGCTAAAGTGACGATCCAGATATACACAAATAGCAAGGTGATTTTATAGACTATCAGTGATCTTTTCTTATCTTTCAACAGTACAACAACTGTTCGTTTTCCTACCGCTCCATCCGCCTGCATATCCTGGAACCCATTAATAAACAAAATCAGACCAACGAGAATCCCGGCTGGTATCGATGCCAGGATGGGAATCCAATCCAATTGCTGAACTTGCACAAAGTATGTACCCAGTACGATAAGAGGACCATAGGAAATAACAATCGCCAGTTCTCCAATACCTCTATAGGAAAGTTTAACGGGCGTAGCTGAATAAGTAAATCCAAGTATTATACCAATAAGTCCTATTATCAGTATCACATTCCCCGCTAAAATGAAATTCAGATATAATCCGATTATGATAGCAGCGAGAAAAAATATCGTTGCAATGAAAAATGTTTTTTCAGGAGAAATGATACCATTTTGGATCATCCTGCTTCCACCGGTAAAAACATTATGATATTTATTGACCTCGTCGTTCTTAGAACGGTGATCATAATAATCATTAATAACATTAGCGCCGGCATGTGCGCATACTGCCCCGAGTAAAGTCAATAAAAAGAGTTTCCAGCTGACCTGTTGTTGATGATGATAAGCGATTGCAATTCCGAGAATAACCGGTGCAATACTGGCGGTAAAAAATGGTGCTCTTATTATCGCAGTCCATAATCGAAATTTTGTGACAGTTGCGTTGATTAGACTTTTTAGTAATCCGGGTTTGTTCTCCTGGAATTCCAGAAACTCTTCATTTTCGTCCTGCCGCTTGCAAGCAGTATTAATCTTCAGTGGAAGAATTTGAATTAATATTGTATTTGCATCAGATGCCCTGTTCTTTCGAGAAGGATATTTCTGTTTCCATTTAGTAAGGACGTCTTTTTTTACTAACGGATCGACTACAGGTTTTGCAATACCATTATAAGATAACGATGAGATATTATTCCCGGCCGGTACATCCAGCAATAAATTCACATAAGGATTATATGAAATTTGGTTTATTGTAATCGAATCTTTTGGAATGAATAAAAATATGTTAAAACCATCGTTAATAAAACGAAATTTAACACTATGACTTATCGTCGATACTTTGCTTGATAAAATTGTATGTTTATTTTTATCGAGCGCCGATTTTATCTGTTTATATAATTCATGTGACATTCGAAAACCTTTTTGTATTACTAATTATCAAAAGAAAGATCTGATTTCATTCATAAGATCATCAAATCCAACCACCGTCACAGCGTCAACGGGAATTGAGCGCTTGAAATATTGACCGTATGATTTTTTATCGATTCTTTCATCCAGATTAATGACGATTCCCCGGTCTTCTTTTGACCGAATTAAGCGACCTATCCCCTGTCTGAATTTCAAAACCGATTCAGGAACATAATAATCATTAAACGGATTGCGTCCCTCCCGTTTAATCTTTTCAACATTAGCTTCAATAATCGGTTCGGAAGGAACCGGAAACGGTAGTTTGGAAATGAGTAATATTTCCAACGAATCCCCCACAACATCGATGCCTTCCCAGAAACTGTTCGTTCCTAATAAAACAGATGCCTTTTCCTTCCTGAATTGCTCCAGTAATGTCGTCCGGGAACCGCTGGCGCCCTGAGCTAAAAGCGTGACGCCCAATCTCTTGAATTCGGGCTGAATACTTTTATATACATTACTCAAAGTCGAATATGAAGTAAATAGGGCTAACACTCCTTTATTAAATGACTTGGCTATACTAACCAATATTGACGCAATAGACGATAAATCGTTGGATTCTCTCATTGATTTATGGTATGTCAGAAATTTCATTTGATCAGGATAATTAAACGGTGATCCCACCGATACAGCCGTCAAATCCTCGGGATTCAGATTTATCATACCGGTGCGCGCCAGGAAATAACTGAATGAGTTAGCGACCTGAAGGGTTGCAGACGTTAAAATTGTGGAATGTTTTCCCGAGAGTAATTTCTCATAAAGCAAATTTGACATATCAAGGGGCGTACAGGCAAATTCAACATTTTTTTCATTTCCGCGTACTCCGACCTCGTACCAGAAAATCAACTCATCATTATCACCAACCGTAACCTGTTCCAATGTTGATTTATAAGTCTCTAACGCAGAAATAATGTTGGCAAACCTAATTCTCAGATCATCGAATCCCTTAGGAAAATCTTTCACAATATCATCGATTTTTATAACCAGACTATTTAGAGTGGACACCAGGGATGATAATTCAAAAATATAGGCGTTGGATTCAATGACAACATCCGGAAATTCATCCCTGAACCGTTTATATCGCCGTTTTAATGAGTATCCTCGGTTTGATTGCATTTTATCATGTGAGCGATTTAAGATGGCTTTGTAGAATGTTGCGGCGATGACTTTTAAGTCACTAATATGATCTTTGATTTTAGTTGTATAGGTTTCAATCTCACTTACTTTCTTGAATTGATTTACCAGGTGGAGAACATCAATAATCAATCCCCGTTCAACCGGAGTCGCTGCATAGACAACATTCAATAATCCCGTCATCATTGGCAAATTAATCTTAGATGAGAAGTAATTATACGAATTCTTTTCAAGATTGTGGGCTTCATCAATAATGAGTGCGGCATATTCAGGGATTACAGAATTTTCTGAAGCTGCATCTGACAATAATAGTGAATGATTCACAATCATAACATTAGATGAGACAGCATGATACCGGACTTTCCCCAGATAGCACCCGTTATATTTCTGACATAAACTCGTCGTGCAATATCCGGGTTCCGAACAAATCTCATTCCATATCGAATAACGTTGGTTCAATTTGAATCCATTATTCTCGGCAATATCCCCTGTTTTCGTATGTTTTAACCAGACGACAATCGGAATAATCGAAGACCGGTTCGCAATATGCAATCTATTTCCGAGATCCGATATAAACCGGTTCCAGCGGGTCAGACAAATATAATTTGCTCTTCCTTTAAGCATTACCGCTTTGAAGTTCAACCCAAGAGTTTTGTTTACAAAGGGAATTTCCTTAAAAAATACCTGTTCCTGCAGGGTTTTTGTATTACTGGCTATGACAACGCGGGCTGTATCAGTCATATTATTATGCAGCCACAATATCGATGGAATCAAATATGCTAAAGATTTTCCGACTCCGGTGCCGGCTTCTACAGCTGCAGATGTCCCGCTCGTAAAAGATTCAAGAACATGCTGAGCCATCTCATTTTGCTGTTCTCTCGGTTCAAACTTTTCTAACGTATTAGATAAAATACCGTCAACACCAAAATATTCTTCGACGCTTTTTTTTACGGAGTCAATAGATCTTTGATCATCTACGCTAATGTTTTTCCCGATAATGTTAATTGGCGGCGACCAGTCAATCGGAGGTGGTTTTGAAGAGCCTATACTTTTTTGAAGCAACAGACGTTTGGCAGCATTTTGATACAGCCATTTATTAGGATCATTTGTATCCTTCAGGATCATATTGATTATCTGAAGCGTGTCCAGATCATATTTGATTACTTCTTTAATTAATTTTAAAAATATTTTACCGGTATTCAGAGCATCAGTTTCCGCTCGATGGGATCCTTCGGACGAATAGCCGCAATATTCGACAACCGTAGATAATCGATGATTATGAAGGTAGAAATAAAATGCCTGTGCTAATAACGATGTATCGTATATGGGATTTTTAAACCGGAGCCGTTTAAAATTATTATGACGCTTAAAGTATGACTTTAAGAACCCAAGGTCAAAGCCAATATTGTGACCGACTAAAGGAAGATCACCAATAAAATTAAGCACCTCTTGCAATTGCAGTTCAAACGCAGGTTTGCCCCTGAGCATGTCATTTGTGATACCGGTTATAGTCTCGATCTCGGGACTAATTTCCACACCGGGATCACATAAAAAGGATAATGTTTCAGTTTTCTTCCCGTTATCAAAAATAATAGCAGAAAATTCGATGACTTTATCTGTATTCGGATTAAGTCCCGTCGTCTCAAGATCGAGCGCTATAAACTTTGAGAGATGTAATTCTTTTAATATATCGGTCATATTTATTAAAAACCCGCAAAGGCTTTCAAAACATCAACTATCAGAGATGGTTTATTTTTTACAACAGCCTTGAAAATTTTAGTTAATGTTACCTCATCGGGGCTCAAACCCTGAAGGGCGTCGGCAATTTCTTCATAATCATCATCCGTTAAGGTCAGAGTCCACTCTTTTAACCTATGAAATCGTTTATGTTTTTTACCTGCCGTTTTATTCCACTCAGTCTGATATCTTTTAAGTTGTTTTACTGAAGTATCCCCCTTTTTAATAGCATCTGCCGCGACGAGTCCGGCTATTTTCCCTGCTGCCATAGCAGATGAAATTCCTCCACCGGTTAAAGGATTTACCTGATGAGCAGCATCACCGACTACCATTAATCCATCAGTCACTAATTCGGAAAGATGGGTCACAATCGGAACTCCTCCGGCTGTTGTCGTTAATCGAGTAGCCGTAGGAAATTTTTCAGATACAAATGATTCAAGATATTCCAATGATGAACGCTCACCCGTATATTTTCCGTTAACTCCTAAGCCGACATTTGCAACATTATTCCCTTTGGGGAAAACCCAGACATAACCGCCGGGCGCCCAATTATGAGACAGGTAAAAATCACCACGGTTGGGATTCACATCAATGTTGGCTAACATCATCTGTGCACAGGACTCGATATCTCTCATTGCGAGTTTAGTCTGAATCCCGGCAAAACGCGCAATCCGCGACTCAACTCCATCGGCAGCAATGACAATATCAGCCTCAATTTCTTTTTCACGTCCGATATATTTCAAATATAAGGTTGTTTTATTATTAGTTCTTTTCAGATTATAAACGTAGGCTTTAGTAAATACTTCGACACCAAGTTCTGAGGCTATTTCGGCTAAGGAATGATCAAAAAGCCTTCTGTGTAAAATATATCCAATCGCTCGAGATTGTAACTGAATCATTTTTCCTGAAGGTGTAAAAAAACCAAAATCTGTTATTGTTGTCGCAATCCAGCAAGGATCAATATCTACGTATTGCCTCAATTCTAAATCACTGATTCCTTCCGCACAACGCACCGGTACGCCAATCTCCCGGTCCCTTTCCAATAAGACAACTGAGGCTCCCAGACTAGCTGCGAATCTTGCTGCTGTTGATCCAGCCGGACCGGCGCCGACAACAACGATATCGTAATGTTGCCTCATACTTTTACTCCTTACTCTCAACTGAGTATTGTTTAGATCCAACCACAGAGGACCCTGAGTAGTTTTTTATTATTAATTCTGTCAGAACGCAAATTTTTATTTTCTCTCTCCCCTCTGTGCCCTTTCAAACTATTAACCTATTTATCCCATAGTCCATTGTGATTTGTTATCCTGAGTTCATCGAAGGGTCATCCCTGCCCGACAGTAGGAGGAGAAGGAAAACATCCTCCAAACACACTTCGATAACATCCCGATAAATCGGGATTACTCCGTGTTACATAGATAAATTTCAATATTTTCTCATCAGAAATTCCCTTGGGGTAAATGAATTCATTCCTTCTTTTAACAATTCAACATTAAAATTTAGCCAACCTATTCTTTCATTCATCTCTCTCATATTGAAATGTACTTTCCTAATGTTTAAGACACTGCCTACATAAAATAATTTTTCTGTTATATCTTTATGAGGATATTCTTTTTTTAAACAGAGTTTCTCTCTGTGACCTCTGTGGTTTCAGCTCTCCTTACATAAACTTTCATCACTACCCACAACCGTCGATAATGCAGCAAAAGGACATATCTTTACGCAGGCATCACAACCAATACAAACAATTTCGTTAATTGATAATTCAGTTTCAGTCATTTCAATACAATCAACAGGACAAACTGATATACAAATACCGCAAAGATCACATCTGTTTTTGTCAATTCTGATCATGCATCATCCTCCTCAACCTTAAATGTGGGATAATCAAGGTTGAAGCGAGTAATATAATAAATACGAGCGATGTAAAAATTCACCAGGAGAACAAAAAAGAAAAGCGGAAACTGAACACATAGTATCAGTGCAATGAACAATAAGGGATATCGAATAGTCCGCAATACCCAAATATCGTTTGGTTTTGCAAGCATGATAATATAAAGCGGTAAGGATATTAAAATAGGATGAGTTATGATCGGATCGTGAAGTATCAACCCAAGAATAAATCCTAACAACATCCATATAAATGCCATCCAAACAGTAATGGATCTTCCATATTTAACCGCAAAGGTCTTTTTTTTATGTATTAAATCACCTTTCTCGTCAGGCAAGGTTGTTAACAATGCCACCGATCCCCATGCAAAAACGTAAGGCACCATCTGAATAAATATTTTTACCTGAAATTCTCCTGCCATCAGCCAGCCGATACTAAACAGGAATACACCGCCGATTAAATTTGTAATAATTCCCAGTATGGGACGGTCTTTCCATTTGAACGGTGCAAAATTATAGAGATATCCCCAAAACAAAATAAATAATGCTATTACTATAAATAACAGTACGCTTTGAATGAGATATACAACTAAGGATAAGCAAATCAGAACATAGGCGATCTTCAACGCTTTTTCAGGAGGAATGTGATTTTCAGAAATCAAAAATAGTTTTTTATTATCCCGATCGGTTTCAATATCCTGCAGTTGGTTTAAGATAAATGTAGCGCCGGCTGCCAGTGTTAGAATGAAAAAATTAAACAGCGTTAACCAATTAATAGAAGTTTGCCACCAAATGACAGTGCCGTTTACCGTACTGTATGCAGAATAACCGGCGAGAGTAATGATCCAGACCGGAAAAAAGAGCGTTGGACGAAGGATAAACAGGTAATCCAGTGGTTTTAAATATTTCAGTGGTATTTTGAACATCATATCTCCAAATAATTAATAATTCTCTTCGGAATCTAAATACTTTCCGGTAAAACATGCCGTACAAAAATGTGTTGCCGGTAATGACGTTGATTCGATCAGTCCTTCTACAGTGATATATCCCAAGCTATCAACTTCCAGGTATTCACGGATCTGGGCAACCTCCCTTTGATTGGCGATCAGTTCCTCTTCTGATGGAAAGTCCATCCCATAAATACAGGGGTATTTTACCGGTGGAGATCCAATCCGGATATGAATTTCTGCCGG
Source organism: Fidelibacterota bacterium (assembly GCA_016783665.1). Taxonomy (GTDB): domain Bacteria; phylum Fidelibacterota; class UBA2242; order UBA2242; family UBA2242; genus UBA9312. Next base: position 8,217 of record JADHWC010000014.1, read on the forward strand.
TTTTTTATCCCGGATCATACGAACTAATTTTTTTAACGTCGTCCCGCGCACAATCGAATCATCTACAATAACCACTTTTTGTTGATTAAGAACACCGCCGATCGAATTAAATTTGATTTTTACCGAAAGATCTCTCATTTCCTGGGTTGGATGGATAAAGGTTCGTCCGATGTAATGATTTCGAATCAGACCGATCTCAAAACGGGCGTCCGAGCGCTGCGAATAACCCAATGCGATAGTATTACTGGAATCGGGCACCGAAATGACAATATCAGCGCCTTCCACTGGTTTCTCAAAAGCAAGTATCTTACCGATTTTTCGTCGAGTCTTATCAACGTATTCCCCGAAAATACGACTATCGGGACGGGAAAAATATACATATTCAAAAATACAGTGCCGTGGTTGCGGATCATCGATTTTGTAACTTTTTTCTTGCTTACAATCCAGGAAAATCATTTCTCCCGGATCAACATCCCGCTCATATTCAGCGCCAACCAGATCGAGTGCGCATGTTTCGGAAGCAAAAATAACTGTGCCGTTTAACCTTCCCATGCATAGCGGTCGGAATCCGTATTTATCACGCGCCACAATCATTTTATCATTGAATAAAATAACGAGAGAATAAGCTCCCTTTACCTGCCGGAGCGCGTCAAGTATTTTTCCTTCGATGGTTGACTCTTTAGAATGTGCAAACAGATGGATAATATACTCAGTGTCAGATGTCGTCTGAAAAAGGGCGCCCTTTTCTTCCAGCCGATGTTTTATGGGATCCAAATCGACAAGATTACCATTATGGGCTATTGCAATCTGGTTGCTTTTATAATTAAACACCAGCGGTTGAATATTTACACTCGATCTATCACCGTGTGTTGAATACCGATTATGTCCAATCGCGAATTTACCATGCAGCTTTTGTAATTTTTTACGGTTTGAGAAAACCTCCGAAACTAAACCGTACCCCTTTTCAGAATGAATTTTTGAACCGTTGTATGTTGAAATTCCAACGCCTTCCTGACCGCGATGCTGTAAAGCATAAAGACATTGATAGGCAAGTGTTGACGCCTCTTCATTGTTATAAATTCCGACTATTCCGCACATTCTATTTTGATTCCAATATTTTTATATGATTTGAATAAATCCAACCATGTTTACCTTTAAGCACTTCAAGCCGGTATATACCGGGAGTCACCTGTAGGTTGAGTTTGGTAGCCTTCCCTTTTTGAAATACTTCACCATTGCGAATTATCCGACAGTGTCCTTTCTCCGGAAGCGTTGCTTTAAGAACCGGATGTTTCATTTCACCTGATTCTCCCATCTGTAATATCCGGTCACCGTCTTCAGCCCAAAATCGAAAGCCTCTGGCATCACCCCACCTGTAGTTCGAAATGAATGTTCGCCCGTCATGAATTAACTTAAAAATAGTCGATTCAGTTGTTGAATTATCATCGGATTTTGACAATTCATCGTTGCAGAGCAAATGAGTCCGAATCGACTTGAACATGATTTTATAATCAAAAATTGCTTTTGTGAAAAATCCAAATATTGTGATTTTCGTCGCATGAACATCCACGGAACCAATTCCGGTAACTTTTCGTTCTAAATTCGCTTTATCCCACCATTTTAGAAGCTGTCTCGAAGGAAATGTTGAAAAACTACGCGGGTGTACAACATTCCAGTATTTATTCCGTACGGTTGTCAGTTCAAGCCAGTGAGACATCATATTCCATATTTCAATAACTTCAACTTCCGGGTAATCCAGATTTCCCCAGGGGATCGGCGGAAATCCAGCAATTGCAGAATCAATATCTCTTTGTTCAAAAGGATGAGCGGCAATACCGAGCGCACCCTTCTCTTTTACTGCCTGAATATATTCTTTGTGTGAGTAAGATGAGGGCAATATTTTATCCAGTCCGAAAGCAAGATAATGGTGCTGATCATCAGCATCGTTGATTTCATATCCAACCGACACAAAAAGATTATCATGCCAGCCAGTAAAACCTTCTTCCCTTCCTCTTAAGGTCCTATGGTCAGATGCTAAAAGGTAGTCCAAACCGGCTTCCTGCGCCGCTTTTATAATTTCAGAGTATGTTCCGCTCCCATCTGAAAATATGGTATGAGCATGAATACATCCAATATACTCTTTAAAATCAGAATTCATGATATTGCCTGAATAAATGTGATTGCCAGACAAACACCCATGGCGTCCGTTATTAAATCACGAATACTAAACATGCCTTTCGGTTTACGACGATCATTAAGCTCCTTACCTATTCCAAGAGAAATGGTGATTATTCCGGCAGTGTTTATCGATTGATTCTTTGAAATACCGGCAATTCTGTTCTGGATATAGTAGCCGGTTGTGGTCACCATAAACGAACTGCTTAAATGTTTCAGTTTATCAAATGCAATCCACGGATCCTGTTTCTTATCATGTAACACATTTCCATTATCAAAACCGAAAGCATGACAAAATAGAAGACCGACCAAAATAATGACTGCGATTTTTTTTATCATATAATCCCAAGACCGCTCAGAAATATTAGAAGAATCAGAACAGGGGCAACAAATCGAATTAATATTGACCAGAATGTTGCTAAAAAACCTGAAAAAGAAGCCGCTCCCTGCTGTAAATGTGGTAACGCCTTCCTTATTCCCCAAAACCAACCAACAAATAACGCAATAAAAATACCGCCTAAAGGTAAAAATATATTTGCAGAAATAAAATCAACAAAATTAAAACACGTTCGCCCAAAGATTGTGAAATTCTCCCAACCACAGAATGAAATTGCACTGGGAATACCAAGCAAAAATACAAATCCGCCGAGTACAATTGCGACTGTTTTCCGTTTCAGATGAAATTCATCGACAACAAATGTGGTAATGACCTCCAGGAGTGAAATAGTGGATGTCAAAGCCGCCATTGATAACAACATAAAGAAAAATATCCTGAATACATATCCACCCGGTATTGAATTGAATACAATTGGCAAAATATTGAATATCAGCGCTGGTCCCTGAGCTGGTTCTAATCCCATGGCAAACCCAGCCGGAAAAATCATAAAACCGGCAAGTATCGCGATAAATGTATCAAGAGCAACGATATTAACGGCGCTATAAACAATATTCTCTTTTTTCGACATATAACTACCATAAGTCAGTAACGCTCCCATACCGAGGCTCAATGAGAAGAATGCCTGTCCCAGGGCAAGCATAAAGGTTTTTCCTGTTATGGCGGAAAAATCGGCTTTTAACAAGTAGCGAACTCCATCGCCCGCACCCTTGAGCATAATTCCTCTGATAACCAAAACAATTATTAGTCCCAGTAACGCCGGCATCATGATTTTACTGGCTCGTTCAATCCCTTTTGTCACACCGGCGTAAATAATTATAACGGTCATGATCATAAAGAGCCCATGAAACATCAGAGTCCATTGTGGTTTTGATGATAACGATTCAAATAACTGTCCTGCGGCTTCCGGGTTTTCAAGCTTATGAAAACTCCCTTTTATCGACTCAATAACATATCCCAGACTCCAGCCGGCAATGACATTATAATAGGAAAGAATTAAAAATCCGGTAAAGACACCAAGTCCGCCAACTGCGATCCAGAATGGGTTTCCATTTGATAGTTCTCTGAAACTTCCAACCGGATTTTTTTGCGCAGTGCGACCGATTAATATTTCCGCGATAACTACAGGAAGTCCCACCAGAATGACACATATCAGATAGAGGACTATAAAAGCTGCGCCGCCGTTCTCTCCGACTAAATATGGAAATTTCCAAATGTTTCCTAATCCAACCGCAGATCCCGCTGCGGCAAGAATGAATCCAATTCTGGATCCCCACTGTTCGCGTTTACCGTCCATTAAAACCCCCGATATTACACGAAAAATTCAATCCGACACCCATTGTTTGTGTATCCATAACTAATTCGATTTTTTCGCTGGGGAAATTATATAAATGAGCGTCAACATAGGCGTCTAACATTCCGATAAAATATATCCCTGCACACCACCAGGCGTACTTATTGCGTTTCTCTCGCGCTCGCCAGCTGTTAATCTCCAATTCATATCCCGTAACACTTTCAACCCGTTTTTTTTTATCCGATTCACTCAGCGAATTCCACGTATCCACTCCGATGGTATTTTTTGTATCTTTAATATATTGATAAATTGAATTGTATTCGATCATCCTGTAAATGTGGTACGCCTCAAGAGTTACATATATTGCTGCTTTAACCGGCTTTCGGACATAAAGTTGTCCCCATCCCGGGATTATTGCCGATTTGATTAAAGCGGATCGGGGAGAAATATTTCGTATGCTGTCTTTTTTGACCGATTCATGTCCATATATATCCGAGAGGAAACAGGAAGTTATCATTATAATTCCCAACACTATATTTTTTAGGTTAGTATTTCTCGTTACCACAGGAATATGAACCTACTTAACAAACGTAAATTATTATAAGTTATCGGATTACACCGCCCAGCCGCCGATTACAAAAGCTGACTGCGGTACTATGGAAATGTCTATTTCTCTGGCATAAATGTCATAGAGTTCACCGTCAAAATGGATAGGCAACGGGACATCGCTGGTAACTCTGATCTTTTTACCTTTCCGCATTGTCACTTCCTTAACAACGTCTATTGTACCATTTATTAATCGCACAAAATTGACTAATATTTTCCAGATTGGAATATCACTTATATGGCAAATGTCAAAAATACTGTCATGAATGGAGGCGTCCGGTGTGAGTTTGAACCCACCACCGACAGTCGGGCCGTTTCCGATTGCTATTAGATATATAGAACTTTGCCCAATTTTCATTCCATCGATCTCCAGATTGATCGGTATAGCTTTCCATAGAGTTAAACTGCTCAGAACTGCGTATAGATACGATATTGTTCCTTTTAAAAATTTCATTTTTTTATTTCGGTAATTCACGAATCCATCGAAACCTATGCCGACCCCGTTTAAAAATATTCTATTACCAATTGTTCCCAGATCCATTAAACGATAATTGTAATGGATAATTGTATCAATAGCCTTCTGTAAATCACGTGTTACTGAAATACTTTTTGCGAAATCATTACCGGTTCCATCGGGAATAATTCCAAATGGAGTTGTTGTTCCGGCAAGTCCATTCATAACCTCATTTGCCGTTCCATCGCCGCCATAGGCAATGACGACGTCATATTCTCGATGAATCTTATCGCTTATCCTGCTCGCATGAAGCGGCTCAGTGGTATAATAATAATCAAACGTATGTCCGGTTTGATCGGTAATTTCTTTCAATAGCGGCAGTCGTTTGGAAGTTCGTCCTCTTCCGGCTACCGGATTAACTATAATGGCGTATTTACGTTTCAATTGATTTTACTCCAATGTTGCAATGGCTTCAATCTCTACAAGAACATCCAGAGGAAGTCTGCTAACCTGAACCGCCGACCGGGCAGGTTGTTTCTCCGGAAAAAATTCCATAAAGACTTCATTTAGTTTGGAAAAATCGGAAAGATCAACCATAAATACGGTTAGTTTTACAACATTCTTCAGGTTGGTGCCGGCAGCTTCAAGTACGGCAGCTAAATTTAACAGGTTCTGCCGCACTTGAGATTTAATATCCGTCGCGGTTATTTTACCGGTTTTCGGGTTAATCGGAATTTGCCCCGACGTAAAAACAAAGCCATTGGATACAATCGCCTGACTGTAGGGTCCGATGGCTTTGGGCGCTTTATCTGTTGTAATGACCTGACGACTCATATTATGCTCCGTTTATTTACAATTTACTCCAGCAAACATTCAGATCTTTATTTGCTTTTAATTCCTCCAATCGACGGACGGGAGTTGTAAATGGCGCCTGATGAAGCCTTTCCGGATTTTCATGGGCTTCCTTATCTATTTTTTTCATCACTTCGATAAACTCATCAAGAACCTGTTTGCTTTCGGTTTCAGTAGGTTCGATCATTATGGCTTCTTTGACGATAAGCGGGAAATAAACAGTCGGTGCGTGTAATCCAAAATCCAAAAGGCGTTTTGCGATATCCAGTGTTTTTATGCCCAGCTGCCGATGATTATCACCGGATGCGACAAACTCATGCATACAGACACGATTGAACGGGACTGCAAATTTATCTGCTAACTTGACACGCAAATAATTTGCATTTAGGATAGCATTTCGGGACACCATCCGCAATCCTTCTAATCCCAGCATTGTTATATATACATACGCCCTGACCATTACACCGAAATTTCCATATAAACCAAGTACTTTTCCTACCGATTCCGGATAATCAGAAGAAAGTTTAAAATTCGATCCGTCTTTTACAATTCTTGGTATTGGTAAATATTTTGACAGTTTCTCAACGACAGCGATAGGACCGCTTCCCGGTCCCCCGCCTCCGTGTGGAGTCGAAAATGTTTTATGAAGATTGATATGGGTAATATCAAATCCCATATCTCCCGGGCAGGTAATCCCTAATAAAGCATTCAGATTAGCGCCGTCCATGTAAACAATGCCATCATATTTGTGAACAATGTCCACAATTTGTTCGACTTCTTCTTCAAAAAGACCCAATGTATTGGGGTTGGTAATCATCAGACCTGCTACTTCTTCTGTCATTTTCTCTTCCAGGTCGTTGATATCAATACAGCCCCGTTCATTGGATTTTAATGCGATCGTTTTGAAGTTTGCCGAATATGCGCTGGACGGATTCGTGCCGTGAGCGGAATCAGGAATCAGAATATATTTACGCTGTTCGCCTTTACTCTCATGATATTTCTTTATGACCATGACACCGGTTAATTCGCCATGCGAACCGGCGGCAGGCTGCAATGTGACGGAATGCATACCGGTGATCGCGCACAACATTTTTTCCAAACCATACATTAACTCGAGAGCGCCCTGGGTTGTCTTTTCGGGCTGAAGCGGGTGGATATTGGCAAAACCGGGTAAGCCGGCAATTTTATCATTTATTTTTGGATTGTACTTCATCGTACACGAACCTAGCGGATAAAATCCTTTGTCGATATGATGATTCATGTTTGATAGATTCGTAAAATGGCGTACAACCTCCGGTTCGCTGACTTCCGGCAGATTAAGATCCGATTTCCGTAATAGCGATTCAGGGATATATTTCTCAATAGCCTTTTCTTCGGCAGATTTTACAGGTAGTGAAACACCAATTTTACCTTTTGACGAGTAATCAAAAATCAATTTCTCCATCGTTGCCCCTTCATACACTTTTCTTCATAGTTCATATTATATATTCTTGTTTTACAAATGCTTTTACAACAGACTCAATTGCCGCTAACATATCCAGATTTTTCACTTATGCCTCTGCCCGAAAGACGAAGTCAGGCGGGTCTGCTTTAAATAATTGGAAAGACGTTTCGCCAAATCGCTGCCATAATTGTTTGCAACAAAAATTAAATTCACCTCTTCTTCGCTTAATCCCGGGTTGGCTCTTGAGATTGCCCGCCTGGCAAGTCTTATTACTGTCTCAGAAAGTGATATTGTTATCGACGCTCTTTTAGCTATGCCTGCTTTTTGAAGCATCAATATCTGAAATTTCTCTGCCGCTGGATGTGTATCAGACAATTTTTTAGAATCCTTTATTGTCTTTATACCTCTTGTATTTCTTCTTTAAATTTAAAATAATATAAAACTACTTTTAAATACCATCATTACAACAAATTCTCCTTATCAGATGTGTATAAATTAGGTGAACACATAATTCCATTGTCGTTGTATGTGTCATCGTTAAATTCATCAACGACCCAAACGTATCTTTTTTCCCCATTCTTGACTATTTCCATCGGCACTAAAAACGCACCAGTAGTATATATCCTTGGTTTTGATTCAGTAAATGTATACCCATCCAGTTTTTGTTCAATCTTCAAGGTCATATTTTTTATCCCAGCTTTTAAAATTTTTCTTCAACATAATATATTCTTTCCCAAGTACTTTTGTTTTGCCATATTTCTTTGACTGATTTTTCCCATTCATTATCATAATCTTCTAATGTAAGTATTTCAACAAGTTTCCTTATAGGAACATTGAACTTTATATTGATTCTTGGAAGGAATTTTAATCCAGATTTTTTCGATAACTTTCGTGTTGATCTAATCCAATTTTCTAAATCGGTTAAAAAATCCAATTCTTTAGACATCTTGAGTTGTTTTTTAAGAAATGGTAACGCTTTTGCCATAACAACAATGTTTTCTGGAAATAAAACAAAGTATAACCAATAATCCCTTTCAAAGAACAATTTATCAATTGCAATAAATCCATTTATTGCAATCCAATAGTCTGACCTTTCCATTGTCTTAATTTCAATTTTTCTAACTTCACCATTTTTATTGATGGAAAGCCCATTAAAACCAGATAATCTTTTTACAAATTCCAATCGACATCCTTTAAACGTTTCAACTGAGCTTACCAATCCGGATCCAATTTTTTCGACAGAAGAACCGTGCTGCTTATGCATAATACTTCACCTTTTGAATATTAACAACAGCAAATATTAAAGCTACTATAACTATTATCCTTGAGACTTCCGAACAGACAGATTTCATATCTCGAAAATAATTCTCTAATCGCTCATTTTTATCTTTACTAACCAATCCAATCATTTTACCTCTGAGATCATTAACATCATACCCTAAAAAGTTTAATTGAGCTTCGTCATTCTTCACATAATCAATCGCAAACGAATATGGTGGCGATGTAATTACTCCATCAATTGAGTTATTTTCAAGTGACATTTTCGTTGCAGTATCATTTTGTAAAATATTAACAATTCCTAAATCGCTGATGTATTTAGAACCATTTAAGATAAATGCTAATTCAAATGATTCATTAACTGATGGTAATAATTCTACCTTATCCTTGAATATAGTTTCTAAAAATGAAGGGATTTTATAAAATTCTTTATTTTCATTCATGTTTTTCATCAATTCTCATTCATACGTTTTGTCAATTGAATCTTCTCTATTTTGAAGCAACTATTTGCCTATAACTTTTACACAACACTATTCATCTATTGCTTAATATCGCGGCTTACTATCTCTTTTATCAGTTGATGGAACTTTTCAAAAACCTCAGGAATTTTTTCCGGATACTTCCCTCCTGCCGTTGCCATATGGGGTTTCCCGCCGCCGCCGCCGCCTAACATTTTGCCCAACTCTTTTACCAGATTTCCGGCATGTAAATGATATTTCTTGATAGCCGCATCGGTAACAACAACCACCATAAACGGTTTTCCATCGCTTACTGAAATAATTAGTCCGACACCGTATTCCAATTTGTTTCGGATAATATCGCCAACCTTTTTCAAATCATCAATTGTATTTGAATCGTATTGATGAGAGAATAAAGTAATTTCGCCAACTTTAGGCGAACCCATTAACAGTTTATCAATATCATCTTCGATACTTTTTGTTATTTCTTCTGCTAGTTTCTTTTCGAGCTGTTTGTTTCGAGTAATCAATTCATCAATAAACTTAGAAAAAGTACCAACCGTAGTTCCAGTACTTACAATTGCCGAATCTAAAATTCTTTCTTTATTTCTAATGAATTCAATCGCTTTATTTCCAGTTACTGCTTCGATCCGCCGAATTCCGGTTGCAACTGAAGATTCTGAAATAATTTTTACAAGCCCTATATCACCGGTGCGCCGTACATGTTTTCCACCACACAATTCCTTTGAAAAATCACTGACGGTTATTACGCGAACGTTATCTTCGTATTTCTCACCGAACAGAGCCATTGCGCCGGATTTTTTACCTGAATCATAATCCTGAATTTTATCAACTACGTCATTGTTTTCCCAGATTTCCTGATTGACAATGTCCTCAATCTTTTCCAGGTCAACAGAGTCTATTTTTGCAAAATGGGTCAGATCAAAGCGCAATCTTTCCGCTGTTACAAGCGAACCTTTCTGGTGTACATGATCTCCCAAAACTGTTCGTAATGCAGCGTGGAGTAAATGGGTCGCCGTATGGTTGGCTCGAATATTATTACTTTTTTGAACATCGATCTTTGCGGTAACATTTGGATTTTTCAGGATAGAACCGCTTTTCAATCGGCAGACATGTACAATCATGTCATTAAGTTTAATCGTGTCCGTAACGTCTAATTCAAAATCAGCACTAATAATTGTTCCGGTATCGCCGATTTCACCGCCTGATTCGGCATAAAACGGGGTTTTATCCAGTACAAGATGAATAATGTCATCATGGATAAAATATTTCCGAATGACCGATTCCGATTCGACATTGTCATATCCAATAAATTCCGAGTCGACGCCTTCAGAAAGTACGATCCACTCTTTATCCAATTCTAGGGTATCCATTTTAAAATTCTGTGCCGACCGAGCCCGCTCTTTCTGCTTTTCCATTTCGACGGCAAAACCATCGAGGTCAACAGAAAATCCATCTTCTTCAGCGATTAGTTGCGTTAAATCAACCGGAAATCCATAAGTATCATAGAGTTTAAAAATATCACTCCCTTTGATCTCAGATTTTTTCGTATCGATAAGTTGTTGTTTAACAAGTAAATATACTTCTAAACCTTTATCAAGCGTTTCGCCAAATGATTGTTCTTCCGCCAGGATTACTTGTTTAATATGCTCTTTACGTTCAATTATTTCAGGAAAAACGTCCCCGAGTATTTTACAAACTGTGTCAACCAGCTTATATATGAAAGGTTCATGCATATTTAACATACGTCCATACCGGGCGGCTCTCCGCAGGATTCTTCTGATCACATATCCCCTGCCTTCATTGGAAGGCATACCGCCATCTGCAATCGAAAAACTTAACATTCGAATATGATCGGCGATTACCCGGTGAGGCATTCCGGATTCTTCATCGTAGGGTACACCCGTAAGTTGTGCTATTTCGTCAATGATTGGTTTGAATAAATCCGAATCATAATTTGAATGTTTACCCTGTAATGCAGCAACGATCCGCTCCAGTCCGGCTCCTGTATCTACATGTTTTTTTGGCAGCGGATGCAATTTTCCGCCTTTATCACGGTTATATTGAATAAAAACCAGATTCCATAATTCAATATATTCAGGATCGTCGGTATTGATTTTTGACGCTGATTGTCCGTCCGGATTGTCGCCGGAATAATAATGGATTTCAGAACAGGGACCGCAAGGACCTGTTTCCCCCATTTCCCAAAAATTATCCTTTTTACCATATTTTAAAATATGCTCAGGATTGATATCTGTTTCGGATTTCCAGTATTCGGCAGCCTCGTTATCGTCTTTAAAAACAGTTGCCCATAAACGTTCTTTGGGAAATTTCCATACGTCCGTCAACAACTTCCATGCATAAACAATAGCTTCTTTTTTATAATAATCGCCAAATGACCAATTGCCCAGCATTTCAAAGAATGTATGGTGATATGTGTCTTTTCCAACCTCTTCGAGATCGTTATGTTTACCACTGACTCGTATACATTTCTGAGAATCGACGACTCGTGGATAAGATGGCTCTTCCTGATTCAGAAATATAGATTTAAACTGGTTCATACCGGCATTTGTGAACAATAATGTCGGATCATTTTGAGGAATTACAGGTGAACTTATAACAATTTTATGCTTATTATTTTTAAAAAAGTCTATAAAATCGTTCCTTATTTCCGCTGCGGTTTTCATATCACTCCAAATCTACTCAACAATTTTCACCTTATTTTTGACAACTCTTGTTTCTCCATTATAAATCAAATCATTCTAATTATTAAACGTTTAAGTTATTTTTTCCAGCGTCAATAATCAAGCCCCGAATTGTCGGTTTCATTAACATAATATCACAAAATTGTCACATAATACCCTTGATGGTTTCGTCCCATAGGGATCTCTTTGAGATAAAAAGTGATTACCTGCCCGCCCTCCTTCGGAGGAAGCAGGCGGGTAAGTGTCATTCTGAGAGAGGCATCCCGACTCGTCGGGAAAGAATCGGGTTGGACAGTTGCGATATGTCATAAGCGATCCTTCAGTCATACTTCCTTCAGGATGACAGTTTTGATACTTTTTACGATTCAATCACCCTTGATACTAAAAAGGAACTTAATGATTTCACGAGTATAGATTCCCCCAATAAACCTCAACCCTATATTTCAATCGACAGAAATATACAAAATTTATCATAATTATTTAGGTTCTTTCTATTTTTCAATGGGTCGATATACTAAAAATAAAAAATCTGATTATCCAATATCCAACCCCAGTGTAATAAAAGAAAAAGAAGATTTCACGGGGCAGGCACGGAACATCCAATATCGAAGTATTTTTGTCACTATTGCTCCTTTTTCTTTTTCGCTGTATCAATGCTTTTGAAAAGTATTGAAATCAACTCATCTGTCTCCTGTAATAAAGGGGACAATTTTGTTGAAGGTTGAATTAATTTTGCCTGAACTATTATTTTCAGCCACACTTCAGTCTCTCTCAACTCTTTTCCCGTAAGGGATTCCTGCGGAATAAACCCACTTTCAATTTATTCACCCCGTTAGATATTTCGTTTAAAGTATTGTTTTCTGCTAATTTATTAATTATCTAACGGGGTAAATAAAATCAGCCTTTGATTCAGCACTTTTGCCACAGGCATTCCTTCGGAAGAGCCTCACCGTAATTTGCAGCGGGTGAAGTTCCGCTTCTTAATATTTGAGAAGAGATATGTCTACCTGCTTTTGTTTCAGGCAGTTGTTCTGAAACATTAATAATTCTAACCGCATAATCAATAAACCGTTCCTGTAAATCAAACTTTTTTTCTTTTTCATTCATATTTGGAAATTTCGTGTTGGCTATTGGACATTAACTTACCCACTCAATTCTCAGAAGAGCCATTATTTATTGCATTTATTGAAGATCTTTCAGCACCTGATTGATTACAGAATAGTTGAAACCACGTTGTTGTAAAAACCGGTAAATTTTCTCCCTCGCTTTTGCCTGGTCTTTAATAGTCCTCATTTTCTTCTTTGCAAGTTCAAAGGCGTTTTTTAATTGATCTGAGTCGTGGATTTGATTTTCCAGAACATTTTTTATGATTTCTGACGATAAGCCGCGTCTGCGCAATTGAAGTCGAATCTTATTAATTCCGTAACAATTCAAATTGATCATATCACGCACTAACATCGATGCATACTCTTCATCATTAATATACTTTCGTTCTTTACAATAAGAGATAGAGCGCTTAACGGCTTTTTCTGTAATTTCTTTCTTCCGAAGATAAAGCGTTAATTCGTATTCGCTTCTCATTCGCCTTATTAAGTATCGTAGCGCTAACTCTTTTGCTTTTTCGAATTCTTCATGTGTTTTGATAATCGTGATCTGCTTTTCGGAAAGTGATTTACCTGTTTCAATCGGAAATAAACGGAAAGTCTCTTCGCAAACACTAAAAGAATATTCGCCATCGAGAAATATTGATCGTCGATCCGTTCTTTTTTTCTGTGTAGAAATTTTTGTGACGATTCTTTCTGCCTCTTTCGAGAAATTTAAACCGTCACGGGTATTGCTATATGCAAACAATGTGAGTTATTTGGCTGGTTGGGGTTCTTTTACTAGACCAAGAAATTCTCGAACCTTCTTCTCAATTTTTGTAAACATCTCTTTATTTTCTGCCAGGAATTGTTTGGCATTTTCCCGACCCTGACCAATTCTTTCATCTCCAAAAGAGAACCATGATCCGCTTTTTTGAATAACATCTGCCTCGACCGCAGTATCCAGTACATCGCCTTCAAATGAAATTCCTGTTCCGTATATAATATCGAATTGAGTTTCTCTGAAAGGTGGCGCCAGTTTATTTTTTACAACTTTAACTCTTGTGCGATTTCCAATATTAGTGTTTCCTTCTTTCAGCGAAGAAATCCGGCGGATCTCAAGACGCAGCGAGGTATAAAACTTCAGAGCACGTCCACCGGTAGTCGTCTCGGGATTTCCAAACATGACTCCGATTTTCATCCTGATCTGATTAATGAAAACAACAGAAGTATTCGATTTACTAACAGAGCCTGTTAATTTGCGAAGCGCCTGTGACATTAAGCGTGCCTGAAGCCCCATATGTGAATCACCCATTTCGCCCTCTAATTCCGCCCTGGGGACCAACGCCGCAACAGAATCCACAACGATAACATCAATAGCATTACTTCGTACAAGCGTTTCCGTAATTTCCAGCGCCTGTTCACCATTATCCGGTTGAGATATAAGCAAGTCTTTCGTATTAACACCTAACTTTGCTGCATAAATTGGATCAAGGGCATGCTCGGCATCGATAAACGCTGCATATCCACCTGTTTTCTGAGCTTCTGCAATAATATGTAACGCAAGAGTCGTTTTCCCGGAGGCTTCCGGTCCATAGATCTCAGTTACTCTGCCCCGTGGTATTCCTCCGATTCCCACGGCAGCGTCAAGTGACAGACAACCGGTGGAAATAACATCTGTCGAAATTTTGAAGCCTTCATCACCCAATCTCATTATAGATCCCTTACCGAATTGACGGTCTATCTGAGATACGGCTAAATCCAGCGCTCTTTGTTTGTTTGTATTATCTACCATAATCAAGCTCTCCCTCTGTTCAATTCAATGAAAATTTATGTATTGGAGTATATATTGCTCCCTTAGGCTTTAAGATACTCTCAAACAGTATGATTTCCGTAACATTGTTTTCAATGGGATCAAATCTATACTTAACGAAGCGATTCAGATTGGGATAAGACTTTTTAAAACCTTTAACACGACCTAAAGTAATATGTGATCTATATTCCCTATCTTCCTTTTTTACAGGCATATCCTTCATCGCATCATTAAGTAATTTACTCAATTCTCCCAAATGATTCGAACCTTGTGTAATTCCCAGCCATAGCACTCTTGGTCGCGTTAAATTCGGAAATACTCCGGTTCCCTGACTAATATAAGCAAATTTTTTAAAACTACGAATGGAACTTTGTATGTTTGATATAATAGCCGGGATATGATCGGTATTTACATCTCCTAAAAATTTTAGCGTCAAATGAACATTTCCCGGAGCTATAAAGCGAATTTCATTTTTTAAAAAATGAAATTCCGAATGCAGTGCACGTATCAATGCCCGAGTCTGTTCCGAGACATTGACAGCTAAAAACAGCCGCTTTTCCATATTACTTCCTCTTTAATGCCAGACGTAATTGATTCAAAGCCATCTGGGAAAAATATGTTTTATTCGATTCTCTATCCCATCTATGTAAAAAATGAAATACTTCATCTGTTTGATTCATAGATAATCCCACGTAAACCGTGCCGACAGGTTTTTGCGGTAATCCGCCAGATGGTCCCGCGATGCCGGTTGTGCTTAAACCAATATCCGTATTTGCATTCTTTCGAATACCGCTTGCCATTTCTAATGCCGTTTCCGGACTTACAGCGCCATATTTTCGTAAAGTATTTTCCTTTACATTCAATACATCCATTTTCGATTGATTACTGTAGCAAACAGCGCCTTGCATAAAATAATCCGAACTGCCGGGAACATTTGTCAATCGGTGGGCGATCAACCCTCCCGTGCAAGATTCTGCAGTCGCAATCGTATGTTTTTCGGCTGTCAGCATTTCAGCGATGACGGATTCCAGTGTATCAATCCCGAATCCATAAATGACATTACCAAGTATAGCGCTTACCTCATCAATATATAACGAAAACCGAGTGTGTTCATTATCATTACTATTTAATGACAATGCGATATCAACAGCCGGGAATCTTGGTAGTAAAGAAACTACTAATTCCGGATGAGAGTCAATCCAGTGACTAATTTTAGAAAATATTTCAGATTCCGGTAATCCGGTTGTGTGGATTATTTCACAGGATATCTTCTGATTAATCAACTTACTTATATCATGCCGGATGAAATCCTGGAACATCTTCCTCATTTCAACAGGCACACCGGGCATAAAGAAAAATAATCTCCCGTCTTTCTCAAATTTCATACCCTGAGCGGTTCCAATTAAATTTGGGCTGATAATCGACTTGTTGGGAATCATAGCCTGTTGTTTATTAAAATCAGACAGGCTTAAACCCTTACTATCAAAAAGAGTTTTTATATGTCGAAATGCATCATTATTGAATTTCAGTGGTGAATCAAAGTATTGTACAATTGCTTCCTTGGTAATATCATCGTGCGTTGGTCCTAAACCACCGGTAATAAAAACGAGATTAACCTCAGATTCAATATGATCAAGAGCATGTGTAATGGATGTAATTGTATCACCGATGATCGCAATCAAATCAACATTGACGCCAATATGTTTCAACTGTTCTATAAGATACCGGGAGTTCGTTTCTGTCGATAATCCCGAAGTGAGTTCATTACCGATCGCTATAATTGCAGCGCGCATTTATATTATCCAGAGAATTAGATTGACGGTGATTGCCGTGAAAATTCCGGCGACAATATCATCCATCATAATTCCGAACCCGCCATTCATATGTTCGAGTTTATTAATGGGATATATTTTTGTAATATCAAAAAATCTAAAAACAACAAAAGCGAGGAAAAATAATGGTAATTGCTCAGGAAATCGGATTTGTGGAATAAGTAATAATGCCAGCCACATTCCGGCAACTTCATCAATTACAATATAAGAAGGATCGATAAGTCCGGAATAAATCTCTGATAAACCAGCTACAAAGATCCCAATAAGAATCGCGCTAGTGACAATAATAATTCGAATCAGCGCCGATTCGACGGGAAGAAATATCCAGATGATAACAGCAAGAAGACTCGCCCATGTACCGGGAGCGACAGGTATATATCCCGTATAAAAAAAAGACGCCAGCGTGTTGATGAAAAAGTTTTTTCTCAAGATTTTTTAAGATACTGTTTAATAATTTTTCTATTGACGATGATATATTCAACACCGGTCCATACGGTAAATAAAGTCACGATCAGCATCAATATATATATGATAGGATAATTTTCGAGGACTTTGATATATTCAGATATTCCTAGGAATATTTTCCAACGCTGAGTGATGATATAGACCAAAATAAAACATACAGCGCCAATCTGTGCTCCGGTTTTTACTTTAGCGGATGAGCTGGTAACCATTGTGCTGTCTTTTGTGGACATTAATATCCGTATCCCGGTTACTATAAAATCCCGAAGGATCACTAAAATAACCATCCATAAAGGTATGTAATCCATCACAACAAAGGAAATAAATGCAGCAGACATAAGCACTTTATCGGCTAAAGGATCAAGGAATTTTCCTAATCTTGTCACTTCACTATATTTTCTTGCAATATAGCCGTCATAGGCATCAGTCGTGGATGCAAGTATAAAAATAATCAATGCCAGTATTTCAAAATATTGATATCCCCTAAATAAAAAATATAAAAACAGAGGAGTCAACAATATTCTCAAAGTAGTAATAAAATTTGCCCTTGTGAAAATTTTAGATTTCATTATAATTGTGTTCTACCCTTTATTGCATGTGTTAAAGTTAATTCGTCGGCAAATTCGATATCGATTCCCATAGGTAGTCCCTGAGCGATCCGGCTTACATTTATGCCCTTGTTTTTTATCAATTTTGACAAGTACAGCAATGTTGTTTCGCCATCCCGGGTTGGATTGATTGCAAATATTACCTCTTTAATACCATCCAATCGAGGCATCAGATCATCAATATTCAAATCATTTGGTCCGATTCCGTTTAGTGGTGATAAGACACCGCCCAGCACATGATAGAGTCCTCGATACCGACCGGTTTTCTCAATTGCCAGCATATCCATGCTTTCCTGAACAATACAAATCGTTGAATGGTCCCGCTTTAAATCTGAGCAAATGTCACAAGGATCATCTTCCGATATATTATGACACTGACTGCATTCGGATATCCGATCTTTTACATCAATGATCGCCTTTGCCATGGCAACAGCGTCGTCACGAGGATTTTTCAAGATGAAAAATGCCAGACGTTGAGCAGATTTTTTACCTACGCCCGGGAATCGCGATAGTTGATCTATCAATATTTGAAGAGAAGCTGGTAATGTGCTCATAGACCTGGAATTTTAAAACCACCGGGCATATTCGGCATTAGCCCACCTGTTAATCCAGCCATTTTTTCCTGAGATAACTCCTGAGATTTCGATAATGCATGGTTCGTTGCGGCAACAACCATGTCTTCGACCATTTCAACATCGTCGGATAATACTTCGGGATCGATTTTTATCGACAATATTTCCTGTTTGCCATTTGCAACAACTTTTACCATACCGCCGCCGGCGCTACCTTCGACCGTCATACCGGCTAACTCCTCTTGTATCACTTCCATCTTTTGCTGCATCTTCGTAAACTGTTTCATTATATTATTTAAACCACCTTTGGGTATCATAGTTGACTCCTTATGTTGGAATAATTTCTCCGCTAAATGCATCCATTACTTTTTTTGTCATTTTGTCAAATTTACTCGTTTTCTGAGATTTGTTAGGATCTGTTTTATCCTTAATACATTTAATCTTTATCGGTTTATCGAGAACTTCCTCTATAATTTTTTCCACAACCGCTGAACGGGATTTTATCGTATTTAGATGAAATACAGCATCGTTCTCAAATATCACTTCTAATACATTGCCCTTGAGTTTATGAGGTTTCCCCTCTCTTAGAAATGACGAAAGCGATGGATTATCATCACTGATTTTCCCTATGATTGTATCCCATTTAGCGATTATATCTCCAAGGGTAATATTATTGTCTAAATCCTGATTTATTGCTTCAGCGGGTTCTTCTATCGGTCGAATTTCGGTTTTCTTATCTGATACAGGTTTAGGCTCGGGCTTGACTGGTTTCATACCAGTTGCTTTATCAGGCTGAAACAGATCTAAAGTTTCTTTAACAACTGATTCTGCCTTGTTATTCCGTAAAGTATATCCTTTATTTTTTATTGAATCCAATATATCTTCAACCGCAACAGTGTTATGCATAGCGCCCATACGTAATAATGTGAACTCGATGTGCATTCTCTGGTTCAGAGAGGTTTTCAATCCAACCTGAGCGTCGGTAACGATCTTAATTAGTCGTAAAATATCTCCGCTAATCCATTTATCGGCTTCTTCAAGATAACGATTCTTTATATTATCGGGTAAATCCAGCATATCCACCGAATTTGTTGTATTGGCAATCAACAGGTTCCTGAAATGCTCTGAAAATCCGTTTAAAAATTCGGCTACATTAATACCTTCATCAATAATCTTACCCGCCAGTAAAAGTAGTGATTTTGCATTGTTCTGATAAATTTCATTTCCAATATCAATATAAAATTCATAATCAATCAGACTTAGGATTTTACGGGCATCTTCCATCGTGACCGATTTATCCGAGGATGCAATTAATTGGTCAAGCAGACTTTCAGCGTCTCTCATACTGCCTTCAGCCTTTTTTGCAATCAACATCAAAATATCATCAGAGATATCAACACCCTCTTTTTGATCTATTTCGCTGAGCTGCCTGACGATTTGAGCAACCGAAATCCGATGAAAATCATAGCGCTGGCATCTTGAAATAATCGTCGCTGGAATTTTGAGGGGTTCGGTTGTTGCAAAAATAAATATTACATGCGGCGGGGGTTCTTCGAGAGTTTTTAAAA
Source organism: Fidelibacterota bacterium (assembly GCA_016783665.1). Taxonomy (GTDB): domain Bacteria; phylum Fidelibacterota; class UBA2242; order UBA2242; family UBA2242; genus UBA9312. The sequence continues at coordinate 27,835 of JADHWC010000014.1, forward strand.
GAGCGTTAAACGCCTCTTTTGTAAGCATATGTACTTCATCTATGATAAAGATACGATAATTTGAACTTGCCGGCGGATATTTTACATTTTCCCGGAGATCGCGAATCTGGTCGATACCACGATTAGATGCACCATCTATTTCCAGAACATCAAGGCTTCTTCCGGTAGTTATTTCTTTACAATTTTGACATTCATTACAAGGATTGTACTCATGAGGATTCGTACAATTCAGACTTTTTGCCAATATCCTTGCAGTGGATGTTTTCCCAATCCCTCTTGATCCGGTAAATAGATATGCATGGGAAATTCGGCTGGTTTTAATGGCATTCCGGAGTGTGGAACAGATATGTGACTGTCCGATGATTTCATCAAATCGTTGAGGTCTGTATTTTCGGGAAATTACTTGATAACTCATAATAGGCTATTGGCTATGCACCAGGCATTGAATCTGTTAATAACTACTCTATTATGACTGTTAGCTCGCTTTCGGGAATCCTGCGGCACATAAAATGATCGGCTACCGCTGCTCCCTTCCAGGCCTGACGGGGTTTACCAATTTTCTATTGCGCAGAATGGAAAGTATCAACGCTACATATCACAACAAAGCAACCAAAACCTGACCCTCTGCCTGGCATCCACCCTGCTATAGCGGTTTGCAGGTTACAGGGCACCGCTGGCTCCCCATGTAGCATAGCCATAAAATTCATTCATCAAAAATCAGTGGAGCTGATGGGGATCGAACCCACGACCTCAGCATTGCGAACGCTGCGCTCTCCCAGCTGAGCTACAGCCCCATTCAAAAATCAAGGTTTAAACTTAAAATAATCCCGGTTTGTTTCAAAAGGGTTATTTCGATTATTTTTTCCTACGAAAAAGCCCCTTCTTTTTTGGTTTTTCAGCAGAATCGTCTTCTTTTTCAGCTCTATCTTCTTCCTCTTTTTTCCGCTCCATATTTTCCAGCCGCTTTTCGAATTCACTCATTTCTGCAAATTCTTCCTCTGATTCTGTCTCGGTTTCCTGCTGTTCTTCAGACGGTTTGGCAGCTATGGTCGCTTCTTTCAATCGTTCTTCTTTCAGCTTTTCAAGTTTACCAAGCATCAGAACGACTTCACCGTTGAATTCCTGGATGGTTTTTTCCAGCCGTTTCATCAATTCATCAGCCATTTGCTTTCCATAACTCTTACCGATATTATCAAGAATATCATCGAGTTTGCGTTTTATATATTCACTGCGCTTTTCGGTTTTACTAAAATCTACTTCAGGCACTTTTTGTTCAAGTTGCTCTTCAGCGCTTTTTTCGCCTCTTCTGCTTAATCTTGTTCGCCGTGGGTCTGCCATAATTTCCCTTTCAATTTTTTAAAAGTATAAGTTAAACGTCCAATAGAGTCAAGCCTTTTTATCTTACTTTTTCGAAACTCAATAATGGTTTTGGGTCGCAGCCAATCGACAATAGAAGGAGCAATATAATAGCCGACAATCGTTCCAATCACAGCGCCGGAAAAATAGTAAATACCGGTCTGATTAGCAGGAATGGGAAATAGCGCATTTACTAATTGTCCTGCTCATAATCCCGCCGATGTTGTTCCAATCATAGCCATCCAGTAAAGAATATCCGCTTCATCCTGACGGCTCCAGTATTTCATTTTATCGATAGATTTTATAGAAATGTCATAGAATTGATTATCCAGTAATAACCTGATATTGTTCCGGTCTGATTTATAGAAGTAACCGCTATATTTCTGCTTATTATTCAGCTTTATGATGCAATAGGAATTCACCGGCACTTCCGAAAGATGTTGTTCGGAAAATAGCGGTTTGTATTTTCGTTGTAAGTATTCCAGTTTATCTTTATCCGGCGGCTGTTTTTCACCAATTTTCCGACCCAACAAATAAACTTCGTATTGACTGTATAAATATTCCCGTATTTTAATTCTCTGATTGTCCCAATATTGAACGACGGCGACAATACTATCACTGGGTAATCGATGGAACTGCGCATTGATAAAGTTATTGACTTCCGGAAACAGATGATAATGCGCCTTTTCAATAATATCTATTTCAGACCCGACATTCTCATGCACAACAATAATTTCACCTGCATAAATAAATATACATAATGTGATCTGAAATAGTATAAAAAGAGTGCTGAACTTCATGCTGATAAAAAGCCTCGCTTATTAAAGGGGACTTTTGTGCTTATTTCTTTTCTTAGGGGGTGTGATAAAATAACCTTAACATTATTAATATTGTAAATTCATAAATAACATAATGATAAATCACCATGAATGACAACTTTATTCTATCACACCCCCTTAATTTATGATTGCTCAATCCGAATTATCAGAAGTTAAAACCGGTTTCAATCGTTGTTATAGAGACCGATTCAGTTTTAGGATCGATCACTCCGTTGCCGTCATAATCCCGGTAGGTTCTCTGGAATACATAATAAATGACTGCCCCACCACCTAACTCAAAACCGGCTTTATAACCCAATATCGTGCTTTCCGAGGGCTTATTGAATAGAAATGGATTGGCATCATTATTGCGTTGATAGAATGCCATTGCATCGGCTAATTTCGGGATTTTTCCCTTCGGGATAGATGCCGTTGCCATAAAACTCTTTATTTCAGCCCCCGAACTAAACATATGCTGGTAATAACTACCGAGAATAACATAATTCAGGATATTCACATCAAACGCGCCGAATACACCCTGCATGGGATCCTGAGCAAGGGCTATCTGTGATTTTGTAAAAATTCGATTATCTTTAATCTGAACCCGTTCATAATCATATGCACGATCCCAGAAATTAAATAGGAAATTCTCGCCGGCATAGCGGTATTCTAGAGTTAAATTGAAATATTTCAAGATATTGGCTCTCACTCCGGGAGCGGCAAAACCGAAACCTGGTGTAAATGCAGCCGGTTTTTTGACTTCAGCAAAGGATGTATCTTCAAAAGGGAAAAAACTGGCTGCCTGTCCATATACAACAACATTAAAAAGTTTATTCTTAAGAACTGGCATACCGATATCAAAGGACACTGCTCCATTTAAAATTCGGTCATAATCGGATAATTTTGTGATTCCCTTTTCAATGATGGTTTCGCTCGGCATATCATAGCCGACAGATCTCAAATAATCCCGCTGAATTTGCGTAAAATTCGTTTTAAGTTCATCAATGACTTTATTATCGTCATCATCGGGATACATATCAAGTGCATCCGCCACTTCATCGTCATCGGAATCCGGTAAACCTTTATATGGATAAACATCCAGGACAACAGAGCCACCTAGTGTAAGCGGTAGTTTTTTCAGTGGACGATAAGTTACACGTCCTGCCATAAGACCGGGACCAGTTATTTCTTTGGCATTAGCAACAAAGGCTTCCCAGCCCAAACTACCAATTTTCATTCCGGTATGGACGCCGACTTTGCGTACCTGGGGATACTCGGTAGTATTTGAATAACCACTCATTAAGATACCGTAACCGAGTGTTACATTGTCCATAGCGCCCAATTTTGCAAAGAAAGGATCACCCTGCTGCGCCCAGCGAACATAATAAAATTTATCGAGATAATCGGAGAATTCATCCCACTCGTCTTTACGGATATTGCCTTGATCATCCATATAAATAGCAATATCCAGCGCCACTCCGAGTTTTCCAAACTTTACTTCAGGTCTCAATGCGATTTGGTTATAGATTTTGTCATCGATAGTAACGGAACCAAGACCGAGTCCCATTCCATATGGTTTGGATTTCTTTGCGGCTGGTTCAGGAACTTCCGGAGGCATTTCGGCAGTTGTTGTAGGAACCTCCGCAACAGTTGTTGGCTGTTCGGGTTCAGGTTGATATACTTCTTCTTCCGGCTGGATTGGTTCAGGTTCTTCAGGAGCTGGCGCCTCTTCATCTATATCCTGAGGCATATCTGATTCTTCAACAGGCAGGTTTATTAATTGTCCCTGTGGAGTGGAAATAACCATCTGACCCGGGCCCATGCTTAATTCAACTCCGGTTATGAGGTTCAGCACATTAATGTTTCCCTCGACGCCATAAAACCGGTCACCATATTGTGGAGAAACCACCGACCAGAATTTTGTACCTTTCACGGATGCTACCGATGTTGGCGTCTCAATCCGGAAAGAGCCTCTAACAGCGGGGGTGATACTCGCCAGTACTCGACCACTTGATATTTTTACTGTTCGGACCGAAAATTCTTCCCGAATCGCTACTTCGGAATTTTTCCGTATTTTAACAAGACTTTTATCATTGGTAAATATGACCGCAACGAAACCATCTTCAGCGGTCATAATCGCGTCACCGATATGCATCCCCATACCCATTTCTGCAGCAACATTGAATTCATTTTCGCCACTGGGTTTTACAAAGACCGTCCCGGTAGCTTTTAAAACCGTCGCAAAATATGCTTGGGCAGCCAGCGGCAATGTCATCGAAGCCACAATGATGATTACAGATACTAATCTTCTCATAATAACACCTCTAATATTTATTTATTATTTTTTGATATAACACCAAGAATTATTTTTAAATCTAATAACTCAATTATACTAAACTCCATCTTCGCTTCTTCTTCAGTATCATCCGAAAATTTCAACTTTACAAAAAAAGACCGGACAAGCCCGACGTCAATCTGTTGAATCAGCGCTTTAAAGGGCGTATTAATGCCGGTTTTGAAAACCGGGTGACTTCCTTCCCGATCATATCCTGGCGGCTGTATTTCAACTTCGTACAGAACGGTTGGGAACAACCCAATATCGTATCGTCGCTGGCTAAATCCATATTTCGATTCAGCTGATCAAGATCAATAGGTTTTGAAATGAAATCCACCGCCCCCATCTCTATCAAATCGTTGGTAACATTCCGGTTCCCTTACGCCTGTCAGGATAATAACAGGAACTTTATTGTCCATCTGATTTATCCTTTCAAGAACTTCAAAACCATCCATTTCCGGCATTATTAAATTTAAAAGAACCAAATCGAAATCTTCGGATTTTAATTGTTTCAATGCTTCCATGCCGGATTGCGTAATAGTTGATTTAAATCCTTTATAATCCAAAAATTCTGAAAGAAAACTGCATACATTCGGTTCGTCATCAACTATTAATATTTTATTTCGGCTCATCTAATTATCTATCTTTCTGGATAACTCAACATTTTAAAATTATTTTAGGGACATATCAATATTTTTTATTTTGCGTCAGTTGAATAATTTCCTCTTCCGTCATCATATTAATTGAAACTTGCGAAATTTTGGCGATGGTTCGTAATGGTAATGTCAGTTCATAATCAATCGTCTGGAATCCTTTTGACAAAAATACTGTGATCGTCCAGGGACCGGCGGCGATATTAAACATGGGATTGAATCGTTTAACTTGATCACGCGATGCAGGCGAATTGATTAGTCTCGTCAGGGCTTGTCCATTCTCATCGATTAAGGAAATAACCGGAAAATACCGATACTCTCCATAGGCCACTTTTTTCACAAATTGAGATGTAAAAACATAATCATTCCCGGAAAATGAGTACTCGATATAATCCTTCCCCTCATTCTTGTTTTTATACTTAAGGGTTTCCATAATTTCCTGAAGAATAGGGATCCGCATCTGATAATCAACCTTAAAAGATAAAATTACATCGCTTTTTTCCAGAGGGATTCGTTGAATTAACGGTTCGCTAATATTTATCTCGTAGGGATTGTTCAGAACGCGGTTTAAGATTTGTTCAAAACTATTAGTTTCGCGAATAAGATCTTTGACTTTATTCGTAAAGGCATCTTGAGTAATGTCACTTTTCTGAAATGGTGTTGTGGCGTCATAACTTGCAGATGGCTTTTCCGTATAGGCGTTTAAAAGTTGTTCCAGTGCCTCGCCTATATTTTTAGTCGCTGCTGTCATTTCGCGAACATCATCGAGTTTTTCATCGGTAAACATATCTATTTTCTCGGTTGCCGGATGGGCTTCCTTTATTGATGGAGATGATCCGATGATATTTGGATCCAAAATCTCATCAAGCGCACCATTGACGACAATTATCAATTGTGCAAGATCCGATGATTTTTCTCTGACCGTTTTGTTCGCCAGCATTTCCCAGTTACCAAGGTCGGTTAGTTGCAGTTCAACAATAAATTCACCCTTTTTCCGCTGATATGCGCCAGACAATACCAGATTCCTGGTCTCTCTGAATCGCGCATCACTGCGAATTTTTGATAGCGCATTGTCTAATTTCTCAGTTTTATACGCATGGATATCTGGATTCATTTTAAAGTGGTCAATAATAAAATCAACAAACCCTTCTTTCAGCCAATTTATTTCTGCATCGTTATATAAATTATCAAAAGACATTACCCACATATTAATTTGCGCCATTAAACCGGAACCGGATAACATAAAAATTACAAGCAAAAATCGTAATAAATATTTACCTTTTTTTTCGTTATTCATCGTCGATCCTGCAGATTATTGTGAAGATTTGTATAAGTATAATCAATTCTCTTGTTGTCTGTTCATACACATTAATTATTTATTAACGGGTTAAGTTCATTATTATTTAGTACGAAATCAAGCATTTTTCGTCATGACGCCTCATAGATCGATAAGATTGATTATTATCACAAATGACAACAACATCCCATTCGCTTTATGATGCACCTTAGGATGGAATTTATTAAATTGGGGCTCGGAAAAATGGAAAGGAATAAAATGACTCAGGACAACAATAATAAAACCAACAAAATTACCGGCACTTCCCGTTCTTTGAATTTTATCCACCAGATTATTGAAGATGATAATGCAAGCGGGAAATTCAAGAAACGGGTTCACACACGCTTCCCCCCGGAACCTAACGGTTACCTGCATATAGGTCATGCCAAGTCGATCTGTCTTAATTTTGGCACTGCGAAAAAATATAACGGCTTATGTAATCTTCGTTTTGATGATACAAATCCGACCAAAGAAGAAGAGGAATACGTCAATTCGATTATTATTGATGTTAAATGGCTGGGTTTTGACTGGAATGACCGGCTATATTATGCTTCCGATTATTTCGATAAATTTTATGCATACGCTATCGATTTGATAAAAAAAGGCAAAGCATATGTCTGCGATCTGACGGCGGAAGAAATCCGGCAGACCCGCGGTTCACTGACGGAAGCCGGCAAAGAAAGTCCCTACCGGAATCGCAGCGTCGAAGAAAACCTTGATCTCTTTGAGCGTATGCGGAAAGGCGAATTTCCCGATGGATCACGCACACTACGCGCTAAAATCGATATGGCGTCACCAAACCTCAATATGCGCGACCCTGTCATGTACCGCATTCTACACGCCGCCCATCATCGCACTGGTGATAAATGGTGTATTTACCCAATGTATGACTGGGCTCACGGTCTGGAAGATTCCATTGAACGGATTACCCATTCCGTTTGTACTCTTGAGTTTGAGGATCATCGTCCCTTATACGATTGGTTTCTCGGTGAATTGGGCGCTTATCGTCCACAGCAAATCGAATTCGCCCGGCTAAACCTTACTTATACGATCATGAGCAAACGGAAATTACTTGAACTTGTACAGAAAAACTTTGTAAGCGGCTGGGATGATCCGAGAATGCCTACGATTTCCGGGATGCGTCGTCGTGGATTGACACCACAATCTATTCGCAACTTCGCTGACCGTATCGGCGTCGCAAAACGTGATAGCACTGTTGACGTTGCCTTGCTGGAATTCAGTGTCCGGGAAGATCTGAATAAACATGCTCTCCGCTTTATGGGAGTATTGAATCCGCTGAAAGTGGTTATCGACAATTATCCCGAGGACCAGGAAGAAGAACTGGACGCGATCAATAATCCCGAGGACGAAAGCGCCGGCAAACGCAAAATACCGTTTTCCAAGGTGATCTATATTGAAAAAACCGATTTCATGGAAGATCCGCCGAAGAAATACTTCCGCCTCGCCCCGGGCAGAGAAGTTCGTCTGCGCTATGCCTATTTCGTCACATGTACCAATATAGTCAAAGACATAAATGGAAATGTGGTTGAAGTACATTGCACTTACGATCCGGCGACACGCGGCGGGGACTCTTCCGATGGCAGAAAAGTGCGCGGCACGATTCACTGGGTATCTGCCAAACACGCCATTACTGCCGAAGTCCGACTTTATGACCGCCTGTTTACGGTTCCGAATCTTTTGGGCGATAAGGCTGGCAGCAATTATAAAGAATTCATCAATCCCGATTCATTGAAGGTTCTGCATAACTGTCTGATCGAACCAAACCTGAAATACGCTAAATCGGGATTGCGTTTCCAGTTTGAGAGATTGGGCTATTTCTGTATAGATCCTGATACAACTGATGATAATCTCGTCATCAACAGGACCGTCACTCTGCGGGATACCTGGGCAAAGATCGCTAAAAAGCGCTGACTTAGGAGCAATTCCGTCTCAACGCAAGAGCGTTGAGACAAGAGGAAAGCAAAACCGGATTACACCTGTCAGGTTTATTAAATCCTTACTTCCTTTGCAATTTTATTGATGTTTTAAAAAAAAAGTCATTAGTTTTAATAGAATATTTAAAGGATGTTAAACTGAAAATTGGAGGATTTGTGATGAAAACATTGATTGTCTATGCCAGTAAACACGGTTGCGCTAAAAAGGCTGCGGAGAAATTAAGCGAAGCGTTTGGCGAAGGAACCGAAGTGAACGATATTCGCAGTATTGCCAAAAATGATATCGCTGATTTTGATCGTATTATTATCGGCGGTTCCATTCACGCTGGTCGAATTCAGAAAGATGTTAAAAAATTTATTCAAAAAAATCTTGCCCAGTTATTAGAGAAGCAGATTGGGTTATACATTTGCTGTATGGAAGAGGGGGAAAGCGCCGACAAGGAATTCACCAATGCTTTTCCGAAACAACTGATTGAACATGCCGTTGCTAAGGGATTTTTCGGAGGAGAATTCAATTTTGAGAACATGAATTTTATTGAACGCTTTATTGTCAAGAAAATTGCCAAAGTGACTGAAAGTGTTTCAAATGTTAAAGAAAACAATATCATCGACTTTATCAATACAATGAAGAAATAATAAGGAGAACGATATGAAGACATTAAAGCTGATAATTGTAGCAGCCTTGATCGGTTTAACGCTGGTGAGCTGTAAAAACTTCCGGGAGTATAAACGGCGTATCGCAGCGGTTGAGATAGAGAATATCGATTTACAGAAGGTCGCCGACGGTGAGTATATCGGTGAATTCGACGCTGTGATGGTCAAAGCAAAGGTGAAAGTCATCGTTAAAGACCATAAAATAGTCAATATTGAATTATTACGGCATGATAACGGCAAAGGGAAACTGGCGGAAGTTATTCCCGGCAATGTAGTCGCTGCTCAAAATCTTCAGGTGGATACAGTAAGCAAAGCCACCGCGAGCAGCAAGGTGATTCTTGAAGCCATTGAACAGGCATTGAAGAAGGGAATAACGTTATAGAGATAAATTAAAACTAACATTTTTCACTTTATAACTATCGGTTTGGAAACTTGATATGTTATACCGGGTTCGTCCCTGCCCGACCGCAGGCGGGGAAGCGCTGTTTTTTGTCATCCTGAGTAATCTCGATTTATCGGGATGTTATCGAAGGATGACAACCCAAAAGAGGAGAATGTTGAAGTAATATTAAAATAGGATTCGTTTATTCCGCATTTTAAACAATATGCCTGTAAAACAGGTATGGTGTTCAGAGAAAATGGATATTTAGTCTGTAATCGAAAATGAAAAAAGGATAAAATGGTAGAGACGAG
>JADHWC010000075.1 GCA_016783665.1 Fidelibacterota bacterium
AAACAATGCCCACCAACATGATGAACAATGCTATCAATTTAATTTTATTCAAAATCCGCATGCCTTTCTCAGTAAAATCCAACGGAAAAGATTATTTCACTTAATATTAGGAGATTTATTCTAATCTGGAAAGGATTTTATGAAAATAAATTATTTTATTCTGAAATAATAAGGAGTACAATCTCTCTCTCGCGGAGCCTCAATAACAAACCCGCTTCCGACTAATAGCGGTTTATATGGAGTTCAAATACCAGGGCTAATAAACAAGAGTAGGGTAAAGCTTTGGGTGTTCAAAACCAACAAACAAGAGTGTTTGTTTTACGGAAATAATCAGAATTCTGAGGAATTTGAAGATTTTCTGCGGAAGATTTTTAATTTTTCAAAAGATTTTTCTTCACCACTAATCAAGCGTTTAATGTTCGTCCGGTGAGTAAAAATGATAAAAAACGGGATGATAATACTGACAATCATCAGCACCGGATCGACATTCATATTCAGAAACCGGTCAAACATAAAGAGCATGATCGGCAAACTAACAGCGGCGGTGATGGAGGAGACGGAGACAAAACCCGTCGTGAAAAGAATGAGCAGAAAAATTACCAGACAGGTGAGTAACGCGTAGGGAAATAAAGCGATTAACATTCCGGCGCCCGTCGCGACGCCCTTACCGCCTTTGAAACCGGCAAATATTGTATAGGTATGCCCTAGAATTGCACAAATACCTGCCAAAATCATCACAATTGATGGATTTTCAAAAGGCGCTGTACCGAAACGAATGCGGGATATGACCAGAGTTGCAAACGTTCCTTTGGCAATGTCCACCAGAGAAACGAACAGCCCGGCTTTCCAGCCCAGAACACGGAAGGAATTTGTCCCCCCGGCATTTCCGGAACCATGCTCCCGAATATCGATCCCTCTGGTAATTTTTCCAACGATAATGCTGGTGGGAAATGATCCCGCAAGATAACTCAGCACAAGAATAACCGTTAAATTTAACATTTATATCTCCCAGGTAATTCCGACCGCTGCGGCTCCGATACCCGCATGAGCGCCTAACACCGGTGATACCGGCATAATCGTAATCGGAATATCACCGAATTTTTCTTTCAATTGCTTAACCAGATATTGCGCCTTTTGAATATCGTTACAGTGAGCAACTGAAAAACGCACCTGTTTTTTATCTTTTACAAAGTTCATCACCAGTTTGAAAACTTTTTTCACCGCACTCATATCGGAAAAACTTTTTGAAAAATGTTGGGGCATACCGCGCTGATCCAGATGGAGAATCGGTTTGATATTGAGAATTTTTGCCACCAGTCCTTTGGCTTTACTGACACGACCGCTCTTCATCAAATATTTCAAACTGGGAATACTGACAAAAAGCTGAGTCTGTTTCGTAAATTTTTCAATTCCACGAACAACTTCATCGTGATCTTTACCATCTTTGATAAGCATAGCCGCTTTTTCAGCGACGAATCCGAAACCAATCGATAGTGATTTCCCATCGACAATAGAAATCTTCTTTTCCGGAAATTCCTTAGCCGCAGTCAATGCATTCTGGTAAGTACCGCTGGCTGCCTCGGGAATATGTATGGAAATTATTGATTCATAATGGGATAATAAAAATTGATAAAGATTTCTAAATTCCGACGGCGGTGGCTGGGAAGTTTTTGGATGATGAGATTCGGTCAATAACATTTCGTAAAAATATTCGGGAGTAATCGTAATTTTGTCAATATAGGTTGAATTCCCGAAGGAGACCCGTACCGGAATAACATGAATCTGATGTTCGTCAATGAATTCCTGGGGCAGATCACAGGCGGAGTCAACCACCAGTGCGATAGACGGATGAGGATTATGGGATACCAGGTACTGTTTTTTCATATCATCGGCTTTTTGTTGGAGTAGATCACCGTATTTACGGGCATAAGCAAATACCTTCGCCGGTTCGTTACTGTGAATGTGCAGCCGGGCTTTGTACTCAGAACCGGCAACGACAATTGAATCACCATACGGCTTAATCTGTCTGCGCAACGTCTTCAGGTCAATCTGTTGTCCTTCGATCAAACATTCCGTACAAAACCTGAACTTAATATCTTCCAGCGTCATGTCGGTATGAGCAACAGTTTTGACGGGCTTAATCTGTATCTGTTTGTCAAATTCCTTGATCCTGCCTTTTTTTATAAAATGCGTGATGCCTTCCAGAATATACACAAAACCCTGGGCGCCGGCATCGACAACATTGGCTTTTCTCAGGGATTCGAGCTTGGTTTTTGTGTTTTCCAGAGATTTCTTCGCCACATCCAGACTATTATGAAGAAGTTCCTGAAAATCGACGACCTTTTTACTGTTCTGATAAATACTCTCCGCCCAATCCTTCATAACGGTTAAGATCGTACCCTCTTTGGGTTGGTTCAATGCTTCATATGCCGATTCTCTGGCTTGTTGCACCGCTTTACCAAATTGTTCGGTACTGATTTTAATCCGTTCTTCCAATCCTTTGGCTAATCCGTGAAAGAATTGCGCCAGGATCACACCGCTGTTACCCCGGGCTCCTTCCAGCGCTGAATCGGCTATTTTACGACTGCTGGAATCAACCGATTCGTTTGGATCGTCGCTCAAATCCTCGACCACCGTTTTCAGCGTTGAAGCCATATTGGAACCGGTATCGGCGTCGGGGACCGGAAAAACATTTATTTCATTGAGATAATCCTGGTTATCACAGACCTTCTTAGCCCCGGCTTTGATACCTCTGCAAAATCGTTTACCATCAATATATTTAATTTTCATTTTAGATCATCCAATCATATGTATAAACACAAGATTAATATCTGATATATGAAATTCCAAGTAAATTATTCTTACAATTTTCTGCGCAATTTCATCACAGGAGGTGTGAGCGCTCCTCCGGAAATGAGTGCTTTTAGCCCCTGTTCAACAGTCATTTCCGATGGAATGACCTCATCTTCAGGAACGAACAAAGCCCAACCGGAAGTAGGATTGGGGGTCGTGGGAATAAACAGATGGATAAATTCCGTTCCGTCCATGCCCGTTGATTGTCCGGTCACAAATCCCAATGTCCAGGCGCCTTTGCGGGGATACTCCACAAACACAACCCGCTCAAAACCGGTCTGAGTAAAGGAAAAAGCGCTCATAACTTGTTTAATCGTCTGATAAACAGTCCGAACCAGCGGTACATAATTGAGCCATTTCTCGAAGAAACCCAGTAAGCTTTTACCAAGTATATTGGTAATGAACAAACCCAGGAAGTAAATCGCCAACAGGGATACAATCAACCCCAATCCGGGGATATGAAATCCAAGATAGGGATCAATTATCGGACTGACGATACGGTCGAAGTAACCGATGAAAGCTCGCAGAAAATAATAGGTCACAACAACCGGAATCAGCGCTAACGCTCCAGCTACTAATTTATTTCGGATACTGGTTCTAATATGGGTCCAGATCTTCTTCAGACTCATCTTTAATAACTTCCTTTTGTTAAGAGTTGAATGGCGATAAACGTCCTAAAATTCGTGATAAAATCGTCATGTTCCAATATCAAAGATGCTTGATCGGTACGGTTTGTTCCGGGATCTCTCAAAGGATAACGATTTTTTTTAGTTAGCATAATTTCCTCATATAGCACTTCATTGCAGTTTGAAGTTAGGCGTTGATTCTTCCAGATTCAAGTCTAATTCTGTTCTTTTACGAAATATTTACACTATTTCATTGGTAAATAAGCCGCAATTATTTAGTTTTTGACATGACTTTAACACGACGGAAAAGATTTACCATTCCTGCAGTAATTTTGATAATAACGATCTCAAATGCATTTTCCCTTTTTGCTAAAGAGGAGAAGACCGCATTGGTTCTCAGTGGCGGAGGAGCGCGGGGATTCGCCCATATAGGCGTTTTAAAGGCGCTTGAAGAGATCGATTTTTATCCCGACATGATCATCGGCACCAGTATAGGTGCATTAATTGGCGCTTTATATGCATCTGGTAATTCTTCCCGGGAAATTGAAAATTATGTCCGAAATACAAAGTGGAATAAATTATTCTCACCGAAGCCCTATCGGGACATTGAATTTGTCACTCAGAAAATAAGCGATCTCCCCGAGTTATTTACGGTAAAATTTGACGAAAAATTCAATGTCATCTTTCCGACTAATCTATTGCCTACACAGCAATTGCAGGAACGGATTTTTCAGATGATGGTCTACCCCGAATACGCCTCAAAAGGCAATTTTGATAGCCTGGCAATTCCTTTTCGGGCGGTGGCGACAGATATTACAACCGGGCAAACAGTGGTGTTAAAAGACGGAAGTTTAACAAAATCTATCACTGCGAGTTCATCGTTTCCCATCGTTCTGGCTCCGGTCATAATCGATACGTTTCTTTTAGTGGACGGAGGATTAACCAACAACGTACCATGCGATGTGGCTGTCGAAATGGGAGCTACATTTATTGTGGCAGTCGATGTGACCAGTAAAATAACTAATATATCACAGAATGTCGATCCATTGTCCTACTTTAACCAGGCAATGAATACACTGGCATATTACACCGATACCAGGAATCTCTATCTATCGGATATATTAATTTACCCGGATATCGATGAGTATGCGTCCGGCGATTTCAGAGCCATTGATTCACTGGTCCAGCGCGGCTACGACGCAACACTTCCCTTTCTTGATGAGTTGCGTCCCTATGCCGATCCATCAAAATGGGACCCCAATTATATGCGAAATGCCATTAATCTTCTAAATAATACCCGCATCCACTCAATTCAATTCGCCGGTAATCATAAAACCCGCCCCTATATTATTAAACGAGAATTACTATTAAAAGAGGGGCAATTGTGGAACTCCGCCTATGCCAAACGCAGTATGAAAAATCTCTTCAGCACCGGACTCTTTCAATCGATTTATATGTCTTTCGATAATCATTCAAGTGATTCCGCCAATCTTACGGTAGAAGTTGAAGAAGAAGAAAATGCTTTGTTTTCCTTCGGCACCCGGTATGACAGTGAAAAAAAAGCCAGTGCATTTATTGTTGCGAAATACCGGAACCTGTTTGGAGCCGGCATTGATAACCAATTATCCCTGATTGTAAGCGATCAATATAGAAAATTGGAGTGGAGCGCCCGTACAACCCGAATTTTTACGACCACATTTGCCGGCTACTCCTCACTTTACCAAAAATTTGAGAGTGTTCCCCTTTACGAAAAAGGAAAACGCGTCAGTTTCGGAGAATTTTATCACACCGGTATTGAAGTAAACGCCGGCGTCCAGATTCGGCGCGTCGGTTTGAGCGGCATTGGGGTAAAATTTGTTCACAACCAAATCCTGGAAAATTCCGGATATTCGCCCTATCCTATTAATAAAGATCAATACGGGGTCGGAAGTCTGATGTTCCGTATTTTAGTCGAAAATACAGACGACCCGGACATCCCTAAAAAAGGTCGAAAGAATAATATCATCTATGAACATTCGATCAGCGAAAACGATTTTAAACAATTCGACCGCATTTCAGTCGAATCGGTAGTATACGAAACCTATAGTGACAAGCATACATTCTCCACTCATATACATTTTGGATATTTAACCAGGGTGCTTTCTCATTACGAACGTTTTCGGCTGGGGGGCGTCAACTCTCTGCCGGGACTTCACCAGGACGAATTATGGGGCAGTCTGATACTTGCTCTGGGAATTGGTTACCGAGCTCCATTAACCAAAGGGAGTTTTATACGTTTTCAGGCGATGACCGGAAATGTCTGGAACGGACTTGATGACTTCAACTGGCAGAAAATGGAAATTGGTGCCAGGGTGGGAATTTTGATCCCAACTCCATTAGGACCAATTAGCATGGATTATGGCTATAAATTCTGGAATCGCGGTCTGTTTTATTTATCAATAGGTCATTTTTTCTAAACTAACTCTGACCACACGAGCGATTTTTAATGATATGTGTTACAAATCAAAATCTTAATTTTAATAATCATATGTTGAAAGATTTGCATACAAACAGTATATTCAACACAAAATATATAACAAGTATGAAATAAATATTATCAGTTGGAAGGGAAACAGGATTATGAATAACAGCCCTGGAGTAAAAAAAGCCGACCTGAATAAGAAAATCGACCGCACTTTCCGTTCACAATATTTTTCTTTAATCATGTTATTATTATTCATAAATATCAGCGCTCCGGTTAATGGCGCACAAAAGCCTGATACAAAACCGCCTAAAATCAAAATCCTTTCTCCGAAAGCCGAATTCACCGCCACAGGTCCGCTACGGATCATAACATCGGCTAGCGATAAACGTGGAATTATGAAAGTAGCGTTTTTTTTAGATGGCGAACTGGTACAGGAAGTTTACAATCCACCTTATACGATAATTTTAAATGTGGGCTTCTGGGCCGATGGAATGATCCACCGAATTAAAGCCGTTGCCACTGATAATTCAGGAAACAGTACCGATTCCGAAGATATTCAGATCACGATATTAAAAAGTGCGTTTACATCGCCCTATTTACTATATCCAAGAAATAAAATGGTTATTAAAAACAGAAGCCAGATCTTCCTGAAATGGAAATCGCTATATGGCGCCAATAATTATGTTATTGCGATTGCCAAGGACCGGGATTTTAAAAATGTTGTCGCATCGTATACAGTAACCGATACATCACTTATTACCGAACCGCTTACTATTGGCCGGTACTATTGGGCTGTAGTTGCAAAAAATCCCGCTGAAAAGTGGAGCGAATGGAGTGTCTTCCATGAATTCTCCATTGAACCGCCATTGCCACCGGAATTAATCGGCCCAAAACACAAGTTTTATTATAAAAGTACTGAAACTCCCCGTTTAAGCTGGCATAAATCCAAGTACGCCAGCGCATACGAAGTGAAAGTTGTCAAGGCTTTGAATCCTGAATTTATTCAGTATACAAAACTGGTACGTGACACCTTTGCTGTTTTATCAGGACTTGAAGAAGAGTGGCACCAGTGGTCAGTTCGTCCTAGAAACAAAGGTGGTATTTATGGCGAATGGAGCGAAACACGGGAATTCTATACCAGCAGCCCGGAAGTAACCCAGTTCGTAAAAGTTGCTGCCGGAGAATACACATCCGGCAGGGATAATATAATCCAGAAAATCAATTATGATTACGAGATCATGAAATATCCGGTTACCTGTCGTCAATATCTGAATTTCCTGAATCAGGCGTATTGTCGCAATGCAGTCGATATGAATGGGTACGGACATTATGAAGGTGATGAATTTAAACCGGCTGGCGAATATAAATACATCGATGTAAAGGAAAAGAAAAAAGAGATTGGTGATATTCTCTTTGATACCCAAAAAGAATATTTTATTCTGGAAAGTAATGAATATATGGATCATCCTATCGGAGATGTTTCCTGGTTCGGCGCTCATGCGTATGCAAAATGGTATGATCTGGCATTAGCTACTGAAGAAGAGTGGGAAAAAGCTGCGCGCGGTCGCAGCGGATTCAATTTTCCATGGGGGAATGATATTGATTGCCAGAACGCCAATATCGCCAGTTGCATGGAGCGTGGTTTTTCCGCATCCACCACGCCGGTCGGTAAATATAATGGTGAAAATAATACGATGGATAGTCCCAGCCCCTATGGCGCCTATGATATGTCGGGCAATGTTTGGGAGTGGACCAATTCCTGGTTTGGCGGGAATTTTCGGTCGTACCGGGTTATTAAAGGCGGCAGCTACCACGAATCCAAAGGAGTCAAAGCAAACCTTGAAAGCCTGTCAACCTGGTACCGTTACTGGATGGATCCCCAGAGCACATCCGGCAAATATGGCTCCGCCGTGGGATTCCGCTGTATATTACATAAAGAATAACCATGCTTAAAAAAATGTAAAAATTCTTCATTAGTGTTCTCCGGTGATTGAAACAACGTTGATATAGTATATTGATGAATTGTGCTATTGTCAAGATAATCTCCGGACAAAGCTGACCGAAACAGATTTAGACTTGTTACTTGACATAACAATCGGCAGATAATAACTTTACCCAAGAATTATCTCGGAATATGGGCAAAAATTTATTAATGTTTTATTGTTATTCACCTATCAAGGGCCGCAAATATTCTTTAAATCATTTTTAAAATTCTTTAAAATAGCGGTCATACACCATAGAAAGCGGGTATCAGAATGAGAAAACAACAGGAATTGACCAAAACATTTCTCCCGGTGATTTGTTGTGTTTTTATGTTACAACAGTCCGTCTTAGGAGATGATACCAAATGGATTTCCATCAGCATGCTTCATAACTGGTTTTCAAGCACCGGCTGTGAAATAGAAATTGGTCGACGTGGATTACTTGAAGACCAGCAGGATGGTATGAGATGGCCCGCGTTGTACAATTTAACTGATTTGCAAGCAGCAAAGGGACTATGGATAGGCACAAAAAAATTCGACGATCCCATCATGGGCAAACAATACAATTTTAAAGTAGTCCATGTTGGTCCAAGAGGAGTGGACGAACATAATGAATTCATGCCAAAAACATTTAAACTGGTTGGAAAATTCAACCATCCCCTGGTCTTGGTTGATGAAGTCCCGGCATCCCATACGGTATATGAGGATATGGTTGACGAGATTGACGATAATTTAATTACTGACCGAATGCTGTTAAACGAAATCAATACATCAATAGGAATCACAGTAACACGCCGCATTTATGCAAACAGTCAACAATTTCACGATAATTACTTCGTTTTTGACTTTGTGTTTAAAAATACCGGGATATATAATAAAAACGGCGATATTATCAGTCCACACAAACCATTGGAAGATGTCATTTTCTTTTTCCAATACCGCTGGGCAATCAGTAAATATATCGGGGACAGCGGCTATCGATATGCACCCCAAGCAGCTACCTGGGGAAAAAGCACCGTAAACCGGGTTATGCATCCCCAATATGGTGATGATATTCGCGCTTCCTATGCCTGGCTGGGACAATATTCAGAATACGAGGGCGACAATATTGGCGGACCCAATATAAGGGGAGACGGATTTCTGGGAGCAGTCCAATTTCCGGGTGTCTTAACCTTACATGTTGATTCCGCACCTGGCGATACGACTGATGATACAAACCAGCCGGCTCATTCACCCTATTTTTTCTCAGGGGCGGATATTACTCAGGTTTCCTTTAACGATCAGTTTAATGATGGTAATATGACCAAGGAATATCTAACGATGTCATCCGGTTTTCCGTTAATGACACATGCGGACATGGTTGGCGATGGCAATGCCGACGAGTTATCCATTGCCGGAGGGGGCGGTGTTTCCCAAGGAATCGGTTACGGACCCTTTACGATTCCACCGAACGACAGTATTCACATTGTTATGGCTGAATGTGCAAACGGCATCGATTGGCAAAAATGCAGAGACATTGGTTATAAATGGATTAATGAAATCGGGCCTTATATCCTTCCCGATGGCAGTGAAACAACCGACCGGAATAAATATAAAAACGACTGGGTATTTACCGGGGTTGACTCCCTCATGAAAACCCTTCAACGGGTCCAGGATACCTGGGACAATGGTATGGTGATCGATCCGGCTCCGCCACCACCAGATGAATTTTTAATTATATCGGGAGGCAACAGAATTACACTGACATGGTCGGACAACGCCGAATCCTATGAGCATTTCGCCGGATACCGGGTCTACCGTTCTATTGATACACCGGATACAAGTTTTACCCTAATATTTGAGTGCGGTCAGGGAACGGACAATCCACTTGTCAATTCTTATGAAGACCACAGCGCTATCCGGGGTTTTGACTACTATTACTATGTCACCAGCTTCGATGATGGTACGGTCAGTCAAATCCAACCCGGGGGACGACAACTGGAGAGCAGCCTGTTCTGGACCCGAACCATTATCCCCGCCAATCTGAAACGGGTCTCCGGTACTTCCTTGGACGGTATTCGGATTGTACCAAATCCTTACAACGCTAGTGCAGTTGAGTATCAGTTTGGAGGGGTTAATAAAGACCGGATTATGTTCTACAACATTCCACCTGTTTGTAAAATAAAAATCTTTTCTGAACGCGGTGATCTGATAAATACAATAAATCACACAGATGGCACCGGAGATGAAGAGTGGATCCAAACCACCAGTCACGGCCAGGTTGTCGTCAGTGGAATATATATCGTTTACTTTGAGATTCCGGAAAACATCTACGATTCCGATTCGGGAAGTGTCCTTTTCAGAAAAGGGGATGGTATCGCGAAGAAACTGATTGTGGTTCGCTAATCCTGATTCTCAATATTCTTCCGCATAATATCTCATTCCAGATTGATACCTATATCTGGATATAGTTCCTTAATGCAATCGGGACAGAGCCCGTGGGTCGGATTTACATCGATAAGATCATTAAAATATTTTATCGAGTTTCTGCTAGAACTTTATATCATCCCTAATTTTGGCACTTCAGGGAATTGAGTGGAAAAGCATGAGGGATTAATTAGATTATAAAATGGAAGACAAATCATTATATACCCAGATACTCGGTATCCAACTGCGTCAGAGTTATCAGCGGTTATCAAAGAAAACCTTGGCCAGGCAGGGGCGATACTCTCATGCTAAACAGATGAAACGTGCAAGGAAAATGACGAAGCAGTTAAAGACCTATCTTGGGAGAGTTTATCGTGATATTCAACGAAAGGCAGAACAGCCGGATGGTGAATTAAAAGAGTTGTTATCAAAGGCAGAGAAATTATTATCACAGAAGCGGAATAGTAAAAACAAACGTTACAGTGTGCATGCACCTGAGGTAGAATGTATTTCCAGGGGCAAAGTTCATAAGCGTTATGAATTCGGGTGCAAGGTTGGAATGGCAACTACCTCCAGAGATAATTGGATTGTTGGAATAGGTGCATTTCATGGAAATCCTTATGATGGGCATACTTTACAGGAGACTTTGGATGACGTAAAATCTTTTGTAGGTTGGGATGCAAAGCATGTAAATGTTGATTTAGGTTTTAG
>JADHWC010000076.1 GCA_016783665.1 Fidelibacterota bacterium
TGATTCCTTCCGCAACCAGCGCGTCGAATTCTTTCAGCAACGGCACATAAGTTTCCGCCGCAGCTTCGTAAAGCCAGTCCATACCATGGGGCCATTCGCCATGATTGATCACGTAAGGTAAATGGCTGTGTAAAACAAATGTAAAATATCCTTTCATTGCATCCTCATATTGTAATTTTAAATTATCTCCATGTTCAATGACGATAAATTAAGACTTTTTGGAATAAAAAGTAGCACAGGTTTTCTAACTTGTACATCTTTAAACTACCGAATATTCACTCACACACAGATTAAAAATCGGTGCTACCGGACAATAAAAAGCCCCACAAATCTCCCACAGGGTTGTATTGACAGAATATTTCACCTCAATTATAGATTAACCACACGTAATTCTAATCGAATATCCCTTTTTTCACCCGGTTTCAATTCCACATCGAACAGAGAAACAAGCACCGAACTCTGGTAAACTCGCTCGAAGCCGGATTCGGACAGCGACACGGTCTCAACCGGAAAATACCAGAATTCATCCGCTTTTTCGGCAGTAACGGTCAGTTTGAATTTATCCCATTCATTGGCAACAGACACAGACTTCGTGTTTGTCAATGCGCCGTTTGAATTTAAAGCGGATTCTTTTAATCGGATGTTATCCGCCAGATAATACCGATCCGGAGAATTTCCACCTAACATGGCAAAATTGAATTCTGGGCCAAAACGAAATTGGTTTTTACTGTCACCGGTATTTGTCAGACGATAGTGAATCTTTACAGATATTGTATCGAACGTAACCTCTTTTTCAATCCGAAACGGTTGCCAGTTAACAGAACCATCTCTGGAAAATGTAATACTGCGACGTTTTTTGTCAATCTTGTATGAATATTTGCCCTGGATAAAATCACTGTCTTCGTAATATTCGCTGTTACGGAATTGTTCCAATGTCACAGACGGATTGATGATATGATCTAACAGGTTTTTGCGGGGATATTTATCATATTTCAGGAAATTTTCCAGCCCCTCTTCCTTGGCAATTACATTATCGTGGATTGAGCCGCTTGCGGATTCTTTGCCGGCATTGATAACCTTGCGATGATACGCCTCCCTATAGCGCTTTAAACTGTTCAATACATTATAGGACTTATCTAATAATGAAAATTCCGTCATCATCGCCCCGCGGTGAGGTGCAAAAGCCATGTGCAAGTCTTCTACGGTAATGAGAATTTCCTCATCTCCATCAGCATCCACATCAAGTTTCTCAATATATAAGCGGCTGCGCTGCTCGATTTTATTCAGAATCGTTTCACAGCTCAGCAATTCCTTATAAATTGCATGGCGCAAATGCGGTAAATACAAGCCACCAAAAATGCCGTGCCAGTAAGCGCAATTACACATACTACGCCATAGGTGATCCCGGGCAGTTTTCAGGTCTTTCTTCTGTGTCGGGTTCAAATTGCTCGAATCAATTGCATGATAACGATTTGAGAGATGTTGCATTTTTTTCTGCATCCAGTTGGATTCATCGTATTTAAACAGGAAGTTCCGCCAGATACCGCCCTTGATAAAGGGTTTGACCTCTTCGCTGCGTTCCTGATGTTCAAATTCCTGAACCAGATTGTCAAAATTTTCACCGGCTTCCCAGGGCAGCGACCACTCGCTCATTTCAAAATAGGACGCCGTTGGCAAATAGATTCTCCCTTTAGGACTGTGATCATCATAATAATCCGAGAAGGTGCAGGTTTTGATCCAGTTGCTGTTCTGATCGAGTATTTCCAGAAAATCACGCAGCCAGTTTTTTTCAAACACAGTTTCATAAGTTCCGGGCCAAACTCCGAATTTTTCCCCATCATCCGCCATTACAATTGCATTGGAACCATCTTCGGTTGCATACTGTCGCAGATAATCGATAGTCTCCTGGGGATCTTTGAAGGGAATTGCATAGCGTAATTTCTGACTGATCGGAAATATAGAGAGTGTTTTTCCCTGTTCTTCGGTGATAAAATGACCGGTTAGATCCCGTTCCTGTTTGCCGGTTCCCAGAAAGTGATAGTCATCTACGGTAATGTACTTGATACCCGCCTCGGCAATGGGTTTGGCGAGGTAGGGTTCCCAGACTCTTTCGGTCAGCCAGAGACCTTTTGGTTCATAGCCGAACCGTTTGCGAATATAGTCGTTCATCATCTGAATCTGACCGATTTTGTCAACGTCGGAGATTACTGCCAGAATGGGCTCAAAAAAACCGCCCGACAGAATCTCAACATTGCCACGCTGAACCAGCCCGGCAACCCGGTCAAGATAATCGGGATAATGATCTTCGAGCCATTCCAATAAACACCCACTGAGGTGAATGGATATGGCGATATTTGGGAATTCTTCTACAACCTCCACAAAGGGCAGGTAACTATGCCGGTAGGAATGTTCCATAACGAAATCAAAGTTTCCTACCGGCTGATGATTATGTATACCAAAAATAAAGTTGACGGTCTTCACTTAAAAGGCAGCCTCAGTTACATTTTATCAATCATTTTCTGTACAAGATCTACGATCCGACAGGTATAACCGTATTCATTATCATACCAACCGGAAACCTTGACCATTCCGCCGGGAAGCACTTTTGTCATCTTGGAATCAAAAATTACGGAATAGGGCTCGCCAATCACATCGGTAGAAACGAACTCGTCTTCAGTGTAGCACATAATGCCGCTGAGCTCATTCTCCGCCGCTTTCTGCATGGCTGCGTTGATGGCTTCTACGGTGGCGGGTTTTTTAAGTTCCAGAATCAGTTCGGTCAATGATCCATCCGGAGTCGGTACACGGTAGGCAACGCCGTCCATTTTACCCTTCAATTCCGGAATGACTTTGCCGATTGCTTTGGCGGCGCCGGTTGTAGTGGGAATCACAGACATGGCTGCGGCACGGGCTCTTCTTAGATCGGAATGAGGGGCGTCCAGCAGGTTCTGATCCATGGTATAGGCGTGAATCGTTAATAAAAACCCCTGTTTGATGCCAAAAGTATCACTAAGAACTTTCGCCATAGGAGCGGCGCAGTTTGTAGTACAGGAAGCATTTGAAACAATCTCTTCGTCCCCTTTAAAATCGTCATCGTTTACACCAAGAACGATAGTAGCGTCGATTTCGTCTTTTGCCGGAACGGTTAAGACGACTTTTTTAGCGCCGGCAGTAATGTGTGCGGCAATCTGGGCACGTTTACGAAAAACACCGGTTGCTTCGATCACAATATCAACACCAAGTTCTTTCCAGGGCAGGTTTGCGGGGTCTCTTTCCGCATAAACCGGGATCTCTTTGCCATCGACGATAATGGCGTTATCTTTTACTTCCACTGTGCCCGGAAATTTGCGATGAACCGAGTCGTGCTTCAGCAAAGCGCCGAGTGTTTTCGCATCGGTCAGGTCATTTATAGCAACGACCACCCAGTCTTTTCCCAATTCTTTTGAAGCGCGGATAAATGCTCTTCCAATTCGTCCAAAACCGTTAATTGCTATTTTTGTTGCCATCGGTATTCTCCTTTAAAAAAAATTTTATTCTTCCAATTCTCTTTCACATCACCCGTAACTCTCTATTGAGTGACTGGACGCTAAATTTATATTAACACGTCAACTTTTACAAGAAAATCCAATGGGAAAAGACGTTTGACTTGAGGTGAAATTTTATTAAACTGTTTTGATAATTATTCGAAATATTACAGGAAAAAATTCAACAAATACTATGGTTATGTTTTTCTATCAATGGAAGTTTTAGTGATTCATAATATTTCTATAATTTTATCAATAAGTTGAACCGAATCCCACTTAATCTAAATTTTTTATCCTCAATTAAATCATTCTCGATAAAGCGAAGCCAATAATTATATGAAGTTCTTAAGCCAATCCATGAATTAAACATTAAATCAACCCCTGCGATTATTCCATAATTCAATGAGTATTCATTACAATCAATACAATCTGAAATATCTTCTACTTTGACTTTTCTGCCTATACAGTTTGATACCTGAGCCCCGCTAAATACGATCAGTGGTTTAATGACGGAATATGGGATTAATCCGTAAAATGTAAGATAATGATAGGTATCGGTTAATTCCGGTGTCATATAAAAGAAAGCCACCGGTATTTCCAGTCGATAATCCGCAGTATATTGTGAAAGAGATATTCCGGTAACAAAATTTTTAAATTTAGTCTCAATTCCAAAATCATACCCTTGACCAAACGTAACTTCTGCCTTTTTCTGAATGTCCTTATCATTGAAATTCATTGTTGAAAAATTTATTCCGCCGACAATTGTCAAACCAGTATGGTGAAGTGAGGGATTATCTAATCCATAATTATCAATAAGCCATTTTACGATTCTGTCTATGTTATTAAAGGAGAACGTATATGAACTGAATTCAGTATCATCCAGAGGGTGTCCGTAGGCTTCTGTCCACTTTGCATAATTGTAGGTAATATTTATATGACGGTTCAGTAAGGCGAACAGTTTTATTTTTGTCAAATAGTGTATAAGTTCTAATATACCATTACTGTTGATACCATACCCAATTTCATAAACATTTCTTTTTCTACTTACATTAATTTTTCTTCCGAATCTGTATGAATATATATCTAAAAATGATATTTCATGGCCTCGTGAGATTTCTATCTCAGAGTCGCTTTTAGATTGTATGACGTTTTCATAAAAATTAATATCACCAAATCCAGACTGGTAGCGGATTGGGTCTTTATTGCTGTATAATGGTAATACAAGAATATCGGATGCGGCTCTTCCTCCTCGATATTCAAATAGGCTCCAACCATTCCGGAGTGATATTTTTGCCGATAAGGAGATACCGGTTCTGGCCAGCCGGGGAGAGGGGTCAGCCATTGCCGGATCGATAAATACAATCGAATCACCAATATTAGACATACTGTAGCCAAATGCCGGAGACAGCGAAAAATTCCATTTGTCTTTGACATTCAGTGTAAGAGGTATGGATGCTAATACACCGGCATCGTAAAAGATATTTTCCGAAGTACCGGAGCCGTGGTCTAAATATTCGTCAGGAATCAAATCCTGTATAACATTTTTTCGTGAAAAGCCGGCAGAAATATCAAATGGTATTTTCCATAAAGTATCATGATATCGGGTCGCAACCGAATAGGCTGTGGCATTCATCTGGGAAGAAAATGTACCCATATAGTTGCCATATTCATCCATATAGGTTTGTTCTCCCAAATCCAAGATTGTATTTTGTCTGTTAATGACAATCTGAAAGGGATATTTATCCGGGATAAGATTCATTCCAAGATACGAATGTTTAAGTTTAATATCTGATGCCAGATTTTGTAACCAGTTCGCTTCCATATTTGAATACGCTGCCGAAACACCGTTATATGACCTTAAACCGTTTGCCGGGTTAAAATAGGCCGAAATGGGATCATCATCGGGCAGGCAAACGCCAATTTCTCCCATACCATTCATTGACGGTGACGGTGAAATCAGTAACCAAATCGCTCCTGCAGATGATTGAGCCACACAATAACAGGACATTAACGTAATAATAAAACAGAATAGGATAAGTTTTTTCATCTCACCTCATTTTTTTCAAACATAATTATCAAACATAAGGTTTACTTTCCAGTGAAAGAGGAAAAATCATAACCGTTCTTTATAAAATAATCTTCGTTCTTTTTAAAAAATGCCTGGATTTCCTCAACCGGCACAACATGAGTTACACCGTACTGGATATTGGCTTTGTAATCAACAAATATCTCTCCGGTATAAGGGAAATGGACATCGTACTTTGATTGATCAAAATTGTCGGCGGGTCTGATAAGATATTCATATTCGGCTGCCGCTGATTTTGCTATCCCGACAAACTCAAAATTAGGAACTCCATCCTTCACCGCCAGCACCAGACCTCCGCTGCATCCGCGATTAAACAGGGCGTCCACAATAAACATTCCGCTTTTAGTCCGGTTCGGATCGCTGACTATTCCCCGTGTAATAAGTTTATAGCCTCTCGGAAATCCCATCAGGTAAACAAAACTGCCCCATTCGAGGTTCTTTGCGCTACCGATTGGATAATCAAACACCGGTAGAATAAAATCTTCTGTCGCCGGTAGTTCAGCGCCCATGATTGCAATATCATTCGCTTCATCCATTTTCAGAATATCAAGTTCCGGGATTTTCCACAAATCGGTTACATAATTGGTCTGTTTTTCTTTTATCGCAACTGACTGGATATAAAAACCTAGTCTGCCATCCTCCATTGTAAAATATTTTACCAGCGTATCCGGAAAATTCACAATGTGGGCACAGGTCAGAAGCGCTACTTTCTTATGCTTATGTAATATTATCGTTGCCGTTCCCGAGGTCGAATTGTTGAAGTAAATCAGATGCGCAGCATTATTTTTTATAAACTCCGGGGTCAACAGATGACGACGCACCTCACTCGCCTCATCAAAAACATAGCTTTTATAATAGGCAATCGAATTGATCAGTTTGAGGGTTTCACCGATTTGTTTCAGTTCTTCAGAGCAGTTCCGGTAGGGAAATTCCGTATCGTATTTGCCGTCGTTTAAGGCTGGATAGGTCACCTGGTATATGCGTTTCGAACAAGATATAAAAAGCATAAAAATACTGATTCCAACACCCAATATAAAAAATCTAATATATTTCATAGTGTGATCCGTAATTTTTAAAGGTTTATGTTGAATTTCAGACATATCCATTGGATCAAAAACCAAAACCCGTGCGCCGACCCCCGCGTTCTTCGTATTTAAGATCGCGCAGGGTGGGTGATTTTACATTTATAGTAAGATTGTATTGTTGAGCATAGGCATATTTGCTTGGCGTCCAGCCAAATGACAATTGCCAGCAGTGCAGATCCCGGGTCACCTGGAAATTCTGGCTGACAATATTTTTTTCAAGAAGATCGAAATTTGCTCGCCAGCCTATTTTCCACTTAGAACCGAGATTTACTTTCAGGTTTAATGCCATCCAGAATGTTTCCCTTTTATCTGCGGGATTTGATCTGGAAAGATTGTAGCGCAAACTTAAATTCGCCGTCCACAGTTCGTTTCCTTCAGTGCGTCTTTGAAGAAGGTCAGAGATATCTTCATCGGTATTAATATCTCCTAACAGATCATCTTCGTTGATTTCAGTTGTGTCTGTGCCGGTATCTTTCGGCTTCAGCGCTCCGAACCGTCGTCCCGATAGCGCAAAACCGGTGGAAGCGCTCACGCTGGTTAATCGCGGTATCGGTATGCCGTACAATTCATCGCTCCATTCGTTAATCCGACGAACATTTCCGTATTTATAAAAATCATGACTGGCGCTGATATTGAGCGCTAATTTTTTAGATAACTGTGTCCGGATCGAAGTGCTGATTGGCGCCCATTGCAGGCTGTCCGCGGCGAAATTATGGCTGGTGCTGAAGTTCATCGTAAACAGATCGATTTTCTTTTCCTCATCGCCGCGCCTGGTTTTTGCCTGGAAGATATTACTGACGCGAATATTCATGGATTTTGATTCGCCGGAAGGTGTTCTCCCTAACAGTGTATTTCCAAATGGATCATGTCTCCATTCGTAGCCCGTGGAATCCACCCAGGTCTGAACATAGCCCGGATCCCATCCCAATATCTCTTTAGTAAAATCCGGTCGATATGAGAAACCTAGCTGAGGAGTCAGAACATGGCGTATTGTTCGCAGAGCGCCGATACGAACCGGAAATAAACCGTATATTTTTGTCTGGGCGTTGAAGGACATACTGCCAGTATGGCGAGCGTTGAATTTTTTTACAGGAGTTGTAACAATTTTCCCGTTTTTTATGACGAACACCCCCGGCGAAATGTATTTTGGAGCTTCATAATCCACAATCCAGCCTTCCTGAATGCTCATGTTCTGGTTCAGAGTGATATACTTGAACACTTTTTGAGAACTGTTCAGTGAAATATTATGGGTCATGGCATTTTTCGTAATATCCTGCCGTTCCCAGAGCAGGGAATCATTGCTTTGGTAGTAAATATCCTGACTGTTACGGTATTTGGAATTTACGCTGAAGTAGATATTGTTGTACCATTTTGCATCTGAAGCGCCGGAGCCGGATCTCAACGGAATCATCGGTTTTGAACTGCGGCTGAATGAAATATTCGGTAGTGAGCGTTTGATATAACTGATGCGCTGATCTTTTTTTATCGGAGTGGTTCCAATCAGGGTCCTTGCTTGCAAATTCGTTGTCTGATTGAACGTCATCGACATGGAATAGGGTTTTCCCGGCCAGGTCTTGGACAGTGTAGCGTTGCTGATCAGCTGTTGATTAAGGCGGGTATTACGATTAATACCCAATTTTTGATACAGATCATCGCTACTCACAAATCGTCCGTTAGCGCTGAAGCGCATTGTGGGGCTGATTTTGTGGCTGTGATTAACGTTCAGGCTCCATTGCCGTTTGTGATAATCGGATAAAAATTCGTTAGTATAAGAGCCAGAGAGCGAACCATTGAACTTATAACGTTTTGAATAGCGTGTCTTATAATGCATGATAATGCCGCGTTTATCAAAAAAATCGGTTGTCAATCGCAGATCGTAATAATCGCCGGGCGCCCAGAAGTAGCCGAGTCCCCGGATATATCCGCCCGCATTACTGCTTTCTCCATAGGTCGGCATGATCCAGCCGGAATGGCGCTTTCCGCCCTTATTCGGAAATATTCCAAAGGGCAACGCCAGCAGTGGAATATCATGTATATACAGCACAATCGGTTTTGCAATGATTTTATCTTTATGGATCAGCTTCATCTGTTTGCTCTGAAAATAATAATGCGGCGAGTCGGGAATATCGCAGGTTGTGTAAATGCCGTTGGTCACATAAAATTCGGTTTGATTGACTTTGCTGATATTGTCGCCGTAATAATAGCCGTCCTGTTCTTTCGTTCTGCCTTCAACGATGCGCCCTTTCTGGGTCTTCATATTGTAGATCATTTCATCGCCGGAAAAAGGCTCCCGTCCCTTCTGGAAAAGCGTCGGAAGATCACCTGATGTCGAATCATACGGCGGTGTTCCCATAGGATAGGCATAGAGCAGATTTTCATTCCATTTGATGGATATTTTTCCGGCGGTCAATCTCATATCAGCCGACTTGATCGATGACTGATCCAGTAAATCCGTTGTTTTATCATCCAGGAAATAATCAATGCGTTCCGCCGCATAGACGACGGTTGTATCGACACTGGTGTTGGTCTCATCCGGAATATATTTGCCTTCGGTCCCGCCAATCACCGTGATATGATTTAGGCGTTTGTCCTGGAATTTCATGATAACCGTATCGCCGCTGGCAATATTGATCCCCTGGATGATGCTATCTTCGGTTACATTATAATAGCTGGTCGCCATACCGAATACACTAATGGAATCGGTCTGACCTTCCTTGAAATAGATTTCCATGATTTTGCCGGTAATTTCATCATAGGACCGGATTGAATCCCGCTGTGCTGCGGAAGCGGAATCCGCTGCATTATAGGGTAAATAGGCTTTCGAATTGGATGACGCCACTGCATTTTCATAAATAAAAAGAGACTGTAGGATTTCGTCTTTTAAATGAAGCGTCATACGCTCGCCGGTAAGTTCCTGTCCATCGCGAAGAACGCGAGGTTTTCCAATCATTGTGGCTATTTCAAGAGAATCGTAATATTCCATCTCTTCGGAAAATGCGCTGAAATCCTCACGCCATATCTTGACATTACCGATCGTGATGAAATGACCCTGATCCTCGAATCCTTTTATGACATCGCCCTTGATACGAAAGGATTCCTTTCCGGTAGAATCGTTCTTCACAATACAGGGAGATTGAGTGGCTTCGACATTTCCGGATTCATTGAAGTAAACCAGACTGTCGGCAAAGAGAGAGGTGTTGCGCCCCGGATCATGGATAACGGCATTCTTCAGGGCAATCGCCTTTTTATCTTTTGAATAATAGATAATGTAATCGGCGGCAACATTCCGTTCATCATCTTTGAGATATACATTTCCGCGAGCTTCCGAGATCTCGTCATTGACATAATGCTTCAATTTCCGGGCAGTCATACTGATATCGCCGTCATCGAAACTGGTTCGTCCATTTGCTTTGATTATCTCTTTATCCGCAAAATATATCAGCGTATCCGCCAGCAGAATCTGATTTTTCTTCGTTACATGGACATTTCTGTAAAAATCCGCCCGTTCCTGTTTTTCAAACCAGTATGCCAGCTTACACTTAAGATCAACTTCGCCTTTGCGGAAATGTACATTGCCGGTGAGTTTTTTAACGGAAACGCCATTGCGGGTAATCTGCTCCAGACGATCGGCGCCAATCAGGTGCAACTTCTTTTTAGGAGCGGAGTATAGAGATATCGTTGCCGTCAGGAAAATCAGCGCCGCAATCAGGAATATCTGTATCTTCAAATTTATTTTATTCAACAAGGGATTCATTTCTTCAAGTCAAATTTAATAGTCGTGTATAATATACACATTCTTTTGATTTCTTCTAAAACTTACACACATGGAACAGGGATAATACACACCGCATTATATCCATAATAACACGATTTGTTCACCGTGAATTCCAATGCCGTTTCATAAATTCTGCTTGTTTTTAATGTCCGATCCTCTAAATTTATACAATGTAAATGTCAGAATAATTCCGGGAGTCGTTATGAAAAAATTTACTATCTGTCTTGGAACACTCATCATCGTGATCGTCATGTTTGGCTGTGCCGACAATTACCAGCGCCATTATGATCTTGGCAATTGGTATTCCGAAAAGGGTCTGATCAACGAAGCTATCCTGGAATTCAAAGCCGCCACCCGGGCAAACCCCAATCATCATCAGGCGCATCATAATCTCGCAATTGCCTACACCAAAAAAGGCTGGTACGAATACGCCCTCAAAGAAGCCGAAACCGCCTTCGATCTGCATCCCTCCGATGAAACTTATAAATTGATCCAGATTATTCGGGATAAAAAATCGTTGGAATCGATTCAGGATATTATTGAAAAAGAGCCGTT
>JADHWC010000015.1 GCA_016783665.1 Fidelibacterota bacterium
CCTTGTCGGGTAAGTTCCGACCCGCACGAATGGTGCAACGACTTGGACACTGTCTCAACCAGAGCCTCGGCGAAATTGTAATGCCGGTGAAGATGCCGGCTACCCGCAGCAGGACAGAAAGACCCCGGAACCTTTACTATAGCTTGGCATTGGATTTTGATTTTGTTTGTGTAGGATAGGTGGGAGACTTTGAAGTTCCAACGCCAGTTGGGATGGAGTCAACCTTGAAATACCACCCTTATAAAATTAGGATTCTAACCCATCTCCTTGAATCAGGAGAGGGGACATTGTCAGGTGGGTAGTTTGACTGGGGCGGTCGCCTCCAAAAATGTAACGGAGGCTCCCAAAGGTTCCCTCAGCACGATCGGTAACCGTGCGTAGAGCGTAAAGGCATAAGGGAGCTTAACTGCGAGACCTACAAGTCGAGCAGATGCGAAAGCAGGGCTTAGTGATCCGGCGGTAGCGAGTGGAAGTGCCGTCGCTCAAAGGATAAAAGGTACTCCGGGGATAACAGGCTGATCTCCCCCAAGAGTTCACATCGACGGGGAGGTTTGGCACCTCGATGTCGGCTCGTCACATCCTGGGGCTGGAGAAGGTCCCAAGGGTTGGGCTGTTCGCCCATTAAAGTGGCACGCGAGCTGGGTTTAGAACGTCGTGAGACAGTTCGGTCCTTATCCGCTGTGGGCGTAGGAGATTTGAAAGGGGCTGCTCTTAGTACGAGAGGACCAGAGTGGACAAACCTCTAGTGTACCAGTTGTACCGTCAGGTGCATAGCTGGGTAGCTACGTTTGGTTTGGATAAACGCTGAAAGCATATAAGCGTGAAACCGTCCTTAAGACAAGATCTCCCTCCTCCCGATTTATCGGGAGGACTTAAGGCTTCCCGTAGACGACGGGATTGATAGGTCATAGGTGTAAGCACAGTAATGTGTTTAGCCGAGTGATACTAATAAGCCGTGCGTCTTGACCAAAACTTTTTATGAGTTAGATTCCTAAACGAAATTCATTTTTCCCAATGCAAAAATTTTCCGGTGGCTATGGCGGAGGGGCAACACCCGATCCCTTCTCGAACTCGGAAGTTAAGCCCTCTTGCGCCGATGATACTGCTCGGGAGACTGAGTGGAAAAGTAGGTCGTTGCCGGGAATACTCTGAAAAAGACGCTCTAAAAAGAGCGTCTTTTTTTATTGTATCTTGAATCTTCCTTATTTATATTCAATTTATGAAGAAAAACTGTGGATAAATTATGTTGCTTTTGTCCTATCTCACACCAATATTAAAAAAACTCGCGTATTTTCACATTAGGAATTATAAGGAGTAAAATATGAAAACCATCATTATGCTATTAGCGTGCATCTTCATTTTCGCTCTGTCTCCTCTTTCTGCTCAGACGGGTGTACTGACGTTGGAGACAGTTTACTTCAATAACTTTGAGGTTTTTTACATTACTGATTTTGACTTTAACGAAGGAATGAATAATCCCGATATTTTTAAATATCAATTAAGCTATAATCCATCTGACGGTGACGGCACACCCGGAAGTGGCACTCCTATTAATATCAGCATGACATTTGAAATGATTGCCAATATTCCCAGTCTTGGTTTAGATAACCGCCGAATAATTTATCTTAAAACACTGCCTTTTTCGTTTAATGGTACAGTGTCTATTTCAACGAAAGACCTTGATTTGAACATGACCGGCATTTTTTATGATGATGGTCAGGGGGAACTTACCGGTATTCGTCAAGATGAATTTGATTTTATGCCGGCAGAAGAATTTACAAATTTACAGACGGCGATTCTGAGCGGAGCAAAATTACCTGCGGGTGATTATATTTTTGATTTTACAGTAGAACCGGAAGGTGTTATCGGAATTGCTGCAGTAAGTCAACGTATGGTGGTCTCCGTTGCGAATCCATCGACTCTGGATTTAGTAGCGCCGGGCGGTATGTTAGAGGATAATATTGAGATTTACTCTCCTTATCCTTTATTTCAGTGGGAATCGATCGATTTTATGTGGACCGGACGCAATTGTCCTGAATGCGGTTATTCAATCCGGGTATCTGAATACAATCCAATGCTGCATAGTTCGATTGATGAGGCGTTGAATGACCAATCCAATTGTCCCTATCCTGACCTTGGTCTGTTTTACCAACTACCCGCAGAGATCGTCGCAGGCGCAGCAGATTTATATACCGCTGAAAATTCTTTTCAGTTTCCATTCACCGATGCGAAACCTTTGGAAGAAGGTAACACATACGTATGGCAGGTGCATAAAACCTTCCCGACGACTTCGGGATCTGAAACAGTTGAGAGTGGTATTTTTGTGTTTACTCTTCCGGCTATGGGTGGTGATGAAGAATCCGGTGGAACAACTCAATCGGGTGGCAGTAATGTCTATCTCCAGATTCTGGAACAATTGATCGATGCGGACACATTCAATCAGTTCTTTAGTGGAGAACTCGAAGGATATATGCCAACCGGCGTCGCAACCTTAAATGAAACCCAGCAGCTAACCCAGGATCAATTGTCGGCAATCGCCGGACAGTTGTTAGCCGGACAAATCACGATCACATCTATTGGTATTGAATAAACAAAAAAAATGGTGGGCATAGATTATGAAAAAATTACATCTATTAATAGTGATCATATTTTTGCTGATTCTTTCAACACAAGCCTGGTCGGCTGATAAAATTGCTCTCACTTTAAAAGCCAGGGGTGATACCAGGCTCAAACGAGCTGATGATGAAAAATTTAAATCCAATATCAAACCGGGTACATCATTATTTAATGAGGATCATTTAAAGACCGGAAAAGATGGTTATGCGGTTCTCGTCTTTTTAGATGATAAGTCCCAGATCAAAATCCGTGAAAACTCTGAGATGGTGATAGCCGGAACCCGTACAACCGAGGCGATCTCCAAGCGGATTTCCATGCAGTTTGGAACCCTTAAAGCTGAAGTGAGTCCGCAGCGAAAAGGCGAATTTATAAT
The DNA here is from genome assembly GCA_016783665.1 of Fidelibacterota bacterium. Classification (GTDB taxonomy): domain Bacteria; phylum Fidelibacterota; class UBA2242; order UBA2242; family UBA2242; genus UBA9312. The sequence goes on from JADHWC010000015.1 coordinate 2,990, forward strand.
CGCTACACCGACCTCTGTGGCTTCTGTCAAAGGAACGGTTTTCTGGTTTATATCCGACCCGGTTATGGGTGATCAAATTTTTGGGGAGTCAGGAACGGTTTCGCTCACGAATAATGAAAGCGGGGCAGTGGTCGTAGTGGGAGCAAATGAAACCGGCACCTCAACACCTGATGGACAGGTTAATGTGGAAGTGACCGAGGAAGGCGCAGCGCCCGTCGATGAAGAAGATGAAGACGATGCGGAAACTTCCAATCTATTAAGAATTCAGTTTCAGGATCCACAGGGCAATATAAAAGATATTAAAATTGAATATAAATAATTAAATTTCCCCGGTTTTTTAAACTTAAAAACAGGATAGCAAATGGGTAAGAACGGGATAAGAGTATCTATATTTCTTTTATTGATTAGTGGATTTGCCTGGGGACAGGCAAAGGTTTTACATTCTCCACCGAGAAATGTTTTTATGAACTCACCAATAAAAATTGAAGCGTTAATTGAAGAGAGTATCGTTCAGGTTGAACGCGTTCGGGCATTTTACCGTGAAGCCGGGCAAAATGCTTTTATCGAAGAAGAAATGGCGGAATATATGGGCGTTTATACCTGTAATATTCCCGCGGAGTATGTGACGGAAGAGGGTGTTGAATACCTGATCATGGCAGAATTATCAGATGGCAGCATGGCGGCATTTCCGGAAGTGGATCCGTACAACGTGCCGATGTTTCTTGCCGTAAAACAATCATCTGATGTAAGACAACAAACTGTACGGGAGAGGTCAGATATTCAGGGTGGAATTCGGAGTGATATAATCATACTGAGTCCTGAAGAAGGCGAAGTGGTTGCCGCCGAAGAAGTCGTATTAGCCTTTTCACTATTCAACACACCGGATGTATCCCTTGAAACGATTCAATTAGATCTTGATGGAATATCTGTTTTGAACCAGACCGAGATCAGCGAGGACATGATTATATCGCGCCCTAAAAATTTAAGTTCCGGAATGCATACCGCTAAATTGAATATGAAAAACCAGTATGGTGACCCATATTCTACGATAATTGTGAACTTTACGGTTGTAAAGACAATTGCGGAATCACAACGTATATTTAAATATACCGGTCGTGTTACGGCTGAAGCCAATTCAGAACAGGTGCGCGGAATTCGCCAAAACATCAATTCTCTGCGTGCAAATGCTTCGGGTTCTTACGATTGGCTTAAGTTTAATGCTAAAACCTTTATATCCTCCCAGGAAGAACCGGATAAACAACCCCGAAATCGCTTAACAGCGGGTTTTAAAACGTCTATATTTGATTTAACAATGGGGGATGTGAACCCCCGGTTTTCTGAGTTTGCCCTACGTGGAAAACGAGTAAGAGGTGTTGACGCAAATTTAAAACTAAAATATTTCAATACTCATATTGTTTATGGCAAGACCATGCGGGCGATACAGGGTACAATAAGTGATGAACCGGACTCGGTAGCCGGTGGCTTTCAATATGATCGCTCCGGTTATACATATTCGCAAAACCTTTTGGCTATTCGACCATATTTTGGATCGGGTCAGAATTTTCAGTTCGGCTTATCAGTGCTGAAAGCGATAGATGATACACTTTCGGTTAAAAAAGAATACGGCGGTATTCAGGAAGCAAGCGATGTATCGATTGCAATGGAAGGTTCGAAAAAACCCCAGGATAATATTGTTCTCGGCACCGATTTAGCCATTGCATTTGACTCTAAACGATTTGTCTGGAAAAGTGATGCGGCAATTTCACTGTTGAACCGCGATATTTCTAATGGGCCGTTAACATTGGATGATTTGGATACATTTTTACCGGGTGATAGTTTACGAGACAGTACTCTGTCATTGGGTGATATGAATATCTCCTTAGAGGGTTTTCCTGATCCGGGCGATTTTGCCAGGTTCTTCATCATCAATGAAAATATCAAACCGCTTATGCCGATTGTTCCCGATACAAATAACGCTATCGGCATGAAAGAGTTTCTGAATATGCCTTCCACGGCATTTAAAACAACCTTAAAATTAAATTATTTTAACAACTTTTTTGTCGTTCGATATCAACGGGTAGGACCGGAATTTTCATCGCTTGGAAATCCCTATCTCAGGAGTGATATTCAGGGATTTAATATTTCAGATAAGATCAGGCTGTTTAGTAATAAGTTGTCTGTTACTCTGGCATACGATCAGAAACGGGATAACCTCAGTCAAGATAAGAATGCCACAACTACCACGACATCATTCAATGCGGGTTTGGCATTGTATCCCGGTGGTGGATTACCGACGATCAACTTTAATACCATGCATTACGGACGTGAGAATGATTTAGGACTGGATGATATTGATACGACCTTTAATTATGATCCCGATTCGGTATTGCTATCTACTGTATATAAAGATTTACGGGAATCCAACTCGACCATTCGCCAGGATTTTCGCATATCCCATATTGTAGAAGTCGCTGATATAAAGAATACGATTAATATTACGTATGCAAATTCGGATCGTGGCGATCGGATTACAGCCCGTGTGCCCGGATACCAGTTTAATGAAACGAGTACATCTATGTTAGCCTTCGGAATAAATTCAAATTTTTCCTTCCCCTTGAAAACAAATATAAAGTTTAGTACCAATACTACTAAGAGTACGCTGGTTGAAAACCCGTATGAATTATTTACAATGATGTTAAGGGGAACGTATGACTTCTTCGATGGTAAATTAGTGTCCGAGCTCGGTTACAATCTGACTAATGGTTCCGGCATGATCGATTTTACCAAGAATAATGTTTATACGGGTGGTATGTACCGGTTTTTAGAAATGCACCAGCTGCGCTGGAGACTGCGCTATAGCTTGCTGAATGATCGATTGAGTGGCGATACGTTCAACGATCTGAGTTTCATGGTCAATTATACATTACTATTTTAACTCAATAAACAGTTGTGTAAATGAAAAAAGATGCAATTAAAAAAACTGCATGGGGACTTCTCATTGCCGTTATATTTTCTGTTGTTGTCTCCTTTATGTTAATTCTTGGATTATTCCGGGGATCGGAACTTAAATCACTGGATTTCAGGTTTCGCTGGCGGGGACCTCAGAATGTTTCCCATTCAGATCTGATTATAGTAGCGATTGATCAGCAGACGTTTACTGCCTGTAGGGATCGCTATCCCTATCCACGGGAATATTATGCCACGCTGATTGATAATCTGAATGAAGTTGGTATCCGGCGGATAATGTTTGATATTCAGTTTACAGAACCGGATATGAAAAATCCTTTGGGCGATTCCATTCTCGCTGATGCCGTTTGTCGTAATGGTAATGTAATTCTTGCCGGTAAAATTGATCGCGTACAAACACCGGGCGGTATGTATGTGTATCCCAACGAACCGATACCCGTACTTTTAGAAACCGGTAGTGAGTGGGGAGTTGTAGGAGAGTTACAAGACCCCGACGGTTTTCTGCGACGCTATTCTATCTTTGAATCCTACCAGGCTAAACATAAATATACACTGGGATCAAAAGTGTTTTTTGCTGAAAATGGTTTTATTACATCACCGGAATATAAGTTCAGCGATGACGGGTATTTTATATTTCCAAAGTACGATGGAGATGAATCTGTAAAATTACGGGCTCATAGGGGGAGCCAGGGGTTTGAACAGACGATATTAATCAATTACTATGGCCCGGCACAAACATATCCGACATTTTCATTGTCTTCAGTTTTAGATGACGCTGATTTTGATTTACGGGATGAGGAAGATACCGATTATATGGAACTCTTTAAGAAAAATTCGGTATATCCCTATGAACTACAGTTGGCTTTACTTTCCGACTCCACCTTGCAGATGGATGCGTTTACAGCATTAGCGCTGGGCGATACTGCCGATGTGGAAAAAATATTGGATCAGGCGAATCCATTTAAAGATAAAATCGCCATGATTGGTGTGTCTATAGAAGAATTACACGATAACAAGTACACGCCATATTATAATTACGGCGGGGTGCGTATGCTGATGCCCGGTGTGGAAACCCATGCCCATGCCATCCAGACTATGCTTGACGGTAATTTTATCAAAACCCTGCCATTCTATCAGAATATCATCATCATTTTTGTAATTGGAATATTAACGTCTTTAATCGTCAGCATAGTCCGACCGGTACTTGGTGGATTGTTTTCAGCCGTACTTACCGGCGCTTATGTAGCAGGCTTAATATGGATATTCATAGAGAAAAACATCTGGGTTTACATGATTCCGGTTGTTGTCGTCATTTTGGCGAGTTATATCAGTAATGTAGTTTATCAGTTTATATCGGAACAAAAGGAGAAGAAGAAAATCAGGGGTATGTTCCAGACCTATATGAGCCCAAAAGTGTTGAAATATCTTGAAGATCATCCCGACGCATTCAGTCTTTCCGGTGAGAAACGAGAAGCCACAATGTTCTTCTCCGATGTTGCCGGTTTTACGACAATTTCCGAGAGTCTGTCAGCCGAAGAATTATCGGTAGTTTTGAATAAATATCTATCACCTATGACAGACATTCTGATGTCTTATGATGGGTATGTCGATAAATATGAAGGTGACGCCATTATGTGTGATTTTGGTGTGCCTATGGAAGACCCGGATCATGCCTGGAAAGCCTGCTTTGCTACGCTTGAACAACAGGCAGCTCTCGTTGATATTCGTAAAGAGATTAAAAAGGCTCACGGTGTCGATATATATGTCCGAATGGGTGTGAATTCCGGTATTGTCAGCGCCGGGAACATGGGCAGTGCTCAGCGATTCCAATATACGGTGATGGGAGACGCGGTGAACCAGGCCAGTCGGTTTGAAGGTGCCAATAAACAGTATGATTCCTATATGATGATTGGCGAAGAAACCTATAAACGAGCCAAAGATAAAATTGAAGCTAGAATATTGGACAGGCTGGTTGTAAAAGGCAAGTTGATACCAATTACAGTTTATGAACTGATGGCTAAGAAAGGCGAATTGACGAACGACCAGTCGCTGATCCGGGCCTATTTTACAAAAGGGATTGAACTGTATTGGGACAGGCAATGGGATGAGGCAATCGAACAGTTTCAACAGTCAATTAACGTTACCAGCGATGATCCGCCAGCAAAAGTATTCATCAGACGTTGTGAGATTTTTAAGGAAAATCCACCCGACGATAACTGGCAGGGTGAGTTTATCATGACGACAAAATAATCCGGTAAATACCGGAAACTATAATGGGTAGATGGTCGTATGAAAACAGTCTACCCATTTTTATATATCCGAGCGGGTACATAGATTTGTAAGATAAAAAAACTTATTGGTTGGAAGTTAGATTCAACTACATTACATACGATATACAAGAAATTATTAGCCGGGATGTGAATGATGGGAATAAAAAAAGGTAAAATATTATGGGTGGATGATGAAATCGATCTCTTGAAAGCCCATGTACTGTTTCTTAAAAGCCGTGGTTTCGACGTCACACCGGTATCAAATGGAAATGATGCCGTTAAACTGGTGTCAGAAACGAATTATGACCTGGTGCTTCTGGATGAGATGATGACTGGCAAAGACGGGTTAACGACCCTGACCGAGATCAAGGATATCAAGCCGGGGCTGCCGGTGATCATGATTACCAAGAATGAAGAAGAAAGTCTGATGGAGAAAGCTATAGGTCAGAAGATCACCGATTATCTGACCAAACCCGTAAATCCCAGTCAGATTCTTATGGCTTGTAAAAAGGTTCTGGAAAAGCAACGAATCTCTTCCGACCATGTAACCCGTAATTACATGGAAGAATTCCATGTGATTACTCGACGATTATACAATGATTTGAGTAGTAAAGACTGGATTGAAATTTATAAAAAACTGGCTCACTGGGATATTGAGTTTGACGATCATCCCGATCTGGGGTTGAATGAAACTCTTGAAAACCAGGTCCGTGATTGCAATATTGAGTTCGGTAAATTTTTAGATAAACACTATGCCGATTGGGTCAATGAAGATCCACACTTTCGACCGACACTGTCACCGGATATAATCCGGAAATTTGTATTTCCCCGTCTCAAAAATAAGGAAAAAGTACTTTTTATTGTTATTGATTGTATGCGTCTGGATCAATGGCTGACCTTTGAGCCTCTACTCTACGATTTCTATAATGTTGCGACGGATTATTATTTTTCAATTTTGCCCTCTGCGACGCCCTATTCCAGAAATTCTATTTTCAGTGGTATGTTTCCGGATGATATCCAGAAGAATTATCCCGATATGTGGGAAAAAGATGGAGAAGAAGAGCTATCCATGAACCGGCATGAAGCTCAAATGCTCAATAAGCTTGTTATGGAAGACTGCCCGGATTTACACCGTAATGTAAAATACATTAAAGTTCTGGATTCAAATTCCGGCTGGTCGGCGGATAAAAAACTCTCAACCTATCTTGAGAATCCGTTCATCGCTCTAGTGATAAATTTTGTTGATGTGTTGGCGCATCGCCGTTCTGATTCAGAAATCATAAGGGAGATTGTCCCTAATGAAGCCAGCTATCGCTCTGTCGTTAGAACCTGGTTTAAACATTCCTGGATATATTCGGTGTTGAAAAAATTTGCCGGGTATGATTTTACTGTTATTATAACCAGCGATCATGGCAGTATTCGGGTTCAAAACGATGTGAAAGTAATCGGCGATAAAGAAACCTCGACTAATATTCGCTTCAAGTATGGTAAAAATTTAAACGTTCATCAAAAATATGCTATGTTAGCAAAAGAACCTGAAAAATACCGGTTGCCGAATCTGGGGATTAATACGAATTACCTGTTTGCCAAAGAAAACTTTTATTTCGTATATCCGACGAACTATCATAAATTCCAGTCCCATTACCGGGACACATTTCAGCACGGTGGAATGTCAATGGAAGAGATGATTTTACCGATTGTGACACTGACGCCAAAATAGAAATTATGATTGTTCTTGAAACTTGTTCGGCAAATGAAACGGAAGAGCTTGGAGAAAAATTGTCGGCTCTTTTAATGAAAGAGTCAGTTGTCGCATTTATCGGAGATTTGGCAACAGGAAAGACGACAATGATACGGGGTATTTGCAGAGGGTTGGAAATTCAGCAGCAGGTTGAGAGCCCGACATATACATTGGTGAATGAATATGATGGTGCCATTCCGATATATCACATTGATTGCTACCGGGAACATCGAATAGAAGAGTGGATTGTGTTGGGCATTAATGATTATTTTTACGGTGACGGAATAACCCTGGTAGAATGGGCGGATACAATCGAAGAATTAATTCCCGATACGGCTATCCGGATTCGGATGAACCATAGAATCGATAGAAATAATTGCCGGGGAATTCACATTCAGGCGCCACCGGAAATTGAACGGCAATTGGAACAACGAATAAAGATCAGTTGAATCGATGAATATTTTAGGTATCGATACGTCTACAGATAACTGCAGCGTCGGATTAGTCCGGGATGGTGTTGTTGTAAAGAAGAAATCCGAGCGGGGGCGGTCGATGGCATCAGAGAGGCTTATATCTCTCATCGATGAAGTTATCGTTGAAATGATCCCGTTTGACCAAATTGACGCGATTGCCGTGAGTATCGGTCCGGGTTCTTACACAGGATTACGAATTGGCTTGAGTACCGCCAAAGGATTAGCCCTGCCGGGACGCCTGCCGGTATTACCGGTACCGACGATGGCAGTTCTGGAAAGTGTGGCGCGGCGGGACATTGATTCCGATATGGTTTTACTGATTAAATCCCACCGTGATCTGGCATATCATATTCGATCAAACAGGGAATGTTTTTTAGATTTGAAAGAAATGACAGTAAACTATAATTCTTTTTCAGAAATTTTTGAAAAATATAAAGACATATCGATGTTTGTCAGTCCTTCGATTGTTGAATTCCCAACCGGGAAACAGGTTCATACAATATATCCGGAAGGTGATCATGTCGCATTATTGGCGCATCGTTATTATGAGCAATTGATTTCTCTTAGTAAACCCGATTTGGAACCGCTTTATTTCAGTGAATTTGAGGCGAAAAAGTGGACGCCACAGCCGCAATCCGGATAAGACGAGCCAATGAGCGGGATATCGGAGAGATCATGATCATTGAAAAAATGTCATTTACTTCTCCCTGGACGGTTGATTTTTTTTGGTGTGAATTGTATAATCCGGTTGGTTTTTTTTATATTATTGAGGTTCGGAAATTGTTAGCCGGGTATATTATATTCTGGATTTTGAAAAATGAAGCTCATATTGCCAATGTTGCCATTCATCCTGATTGCAGGAAGAGAGGGTATGGCGAGTACCTGTTGCGATGGGCAATTGAGCGCATCTGGAAAAAAGGGGTAGCGACGATTACATTGGAAGTGAATGAAAAAAACAACGCAGCCAGAAATTTGTATGATAAAATGGGGTTTAAAATCGTTGGTAAAAAAGCGAAATATTACGAAAATAACGATAATGCTTTGATGCTGGCTCGATTTTTAGAATGAGGTTTTTATGGTTGATTGGTTTAGAAGAACAAAAAAAGGATTGCTCGGAACGGAGAAAAAGGTAATACCGGACGGACTCTGGATAAAATGTCCGAACTGTTCCGAATATCTTTACAAGCGTGAATTAGATCGAAATTACTGGATCTGTACCCAATGCCAGTATCACTTTCGTATTTCCAGTGATGAATATATAAAAATGTTAATAGATGCCGAATACGAAGAATTCAATCGAAAAATACAATCCAACGATCCGCTGAAATTTAAAGATTCCAAGCGCTATAGTGATCGCTTGAAAAATGCGAAAGCCAAGACCGGAAAGTATGATGCAGTCGTAACCGTTGAAGGCGATCTTTCAAAACACCGTATTGTTTTATGTGTAATGGAATTTAAATTCATCGGCGGAAGCATGGGCTCGGTTGTTGGGGAGAAAATATCCCGGGCTATTGATCGGGCACGTGAGAAAAAATTACCCCTGATCATAGTGTCATCTTCTGGTGGCGCCCGTATGCAGGAAGGCGTGCTTTCTTTGATGCAGATGGCAAAGACCAGCGCCAAACTTTCTCAATTTCATGAGGAAGGCGGTCTGTATATTTCAATATTGACCGACCCGACAACCGGAGGCACTACCGCCAGTTTTGCGATGCTGGGTGATATAATTATTGCTGAGCCCGGAGCATTGATTGGCTTTGCCGGTCCTCGTGTTATCAAGCAGACGATCGGAAAAGATCTTCCCGAAGGATTTCAGCGCTCGGAATTTTTAATGGATAAAGGCTTTGTGGATATTATCTGTGGACGCTCGGAATTGAAAAGATTAGTAACCAGATTATTGGATTTTTTTATTGAAAACGATTAGACCCTATCTGTTGATAACAAACGATGATGGAGTCGCTGCGCCGGGCATTCATGCGCTTGTTCGGGAATTAAGTAAAATTGCCGAAATTGTGGTCGTAGCTCCGGATAGTGAGAAAAGCGCTGTCGGGCATGCTATCACATTATCCGATCCGATCCGGGTTAGCTGTTTCAAAAAAGGAAATAACTGGGTGGGTCATGCCGTCTCAGGCACTCCGTCGGATTGCGTTAAAATTGCCGTTGGCGCATTGCTGGAAAGACACCCTGATATGGTGATTAGCGGAATTAACCTGGGATCAAATGCCGGGATAAACGTGATTTATTCCGGAACGGTATCCGCCGCCACGGAAGGGACGATTCTTGGAATTCCGTCAATTGCAGTATCGTTAGCAACATATACAGATCCGATATTTGAACCGGCAGCGCGTTTTGCGGCGAAAATGGTGAAGATCGTGCTGTTAAGAGGACTTCCCGAACGAACTTTACTGAATATCAATGTTCCGAATTTGCCGGAAGATGAGATAAAAGGAGTCAGAATTACCCGACAGGGAATGGCTAATTTTGCGGAAACCTTTGATAAACGGATTGATCCGCGCAATCGGGTTTACTACTGGATGGACGGAAAAAAGGAAGAACTCCTGATGGATGATGATGTAGATGACGAAGCTATCAAAAACGGCTTCATCTCTATTACACCTGTTAAATATGATCTGACAAATTATGATGTTATCGATACATTGAATAACTGGTTGCCGGAGATTGAAAAACGATGAATCGAACCGGTAAAGTGTGGATTGTAGATTTCGGCTCCCAGTATACCCAGCTAATCGCCCGGCGGGTCAGGGAACTATCGGTCTATTCTGAAATAGTTATGCCTACCGTACAACCTTCGGAAATTCGAAAAAACGGGGTGACGGCTCTGATATTATCCGGAGGTCCGTCAAGCGTCTATGAAGATAAAGCGCCTGATATTAATCCTCAAATATTTGAATTGGGGCTACCTGTGCTCGGGATTTGTTACGGATTACAAATGATTTCCCGTCATTTCGGCGCCAAAGTTCACTCCGATAACAGGAGAGAATATGGACGCAGTACTATTAGATTCAAGAAAGAATCTGTTCTGTTTAATAATGTCAAGGATAATACTACAGTTTGGATGAGCCACGGGGATCATGTAGATTCTGTACCGGAAGGATTCGACGTTATTGCAGTATCCGGGAATAATGTATCTGCCGCGCTGGCGCATAGAAAGAAATCCTTGATGGGCTTACAATTTCACCCGGAAGTGGTTCATACGACCGAGGGGACTAAAATTCTTGAGAATTTCCTTTTTGGAATAGCGAAACTGAAAAAGGACTGGACATCAGAACGATTCATAGATCAGACAATAGTTAGAGTTCGGGAACAGGTTAGAAATGACAAAGTGTTGATGGCATTAAGTGGCGGTGTGGATTCGTCGGTTATGGGAGTTCTTCTCTATCGCGCCATCGGAGAGCAGTGTGTTCCTATATTTATTAATAACGGTTTATTACGTAAAAATGAATGGTTTGAAGTTGTCCGCAAACTGAGACATGATATAGGATTGCCGATCCGGATGTATAATTATTCCACGTCATTTCTAACAGCGCTTAAGGGTGTAAAAAATCCGGAACGGAAGCGCAAGATTATTGGTCGTCAGTTCATTAAAGCCTTTGAAGAAATTGCTCGAAAATACCCGGGTCTGAAATATCTTGCCCAGGGAACCCTTTATCCCGATGTGATCGAAAGTCGCTCTGTAAATGGCCCCTCGCAGGTGATTAAAAGCCATCATAATGTCGGCGGATTACCTAAACGGATGAAGCTAAACCTGATCGAACCCTTTAACAGTTTATTTAAGGATGAAGTCAGAAAAATCGGCAGAGAGTTGGGAATCCCTTCCGTGATACTAAATCGCCATCCATTTCCGGGTCCCGGGCTGGCGGTAAGAATCATCGGTGAAATTACGCCTTATCGTTTATCCGTATTGCGGAAAGCGGATGATATATTTATAAATGAGTTAAAATCTTCAGGGGAATATGATAGAGTCTGGCAGTCCTTTGCAGTATTGATTCCCGTTAAAACGGTTGGTGTAATGGGAGATCGGCGCACATATGAAAATATAATCGCATTACGCTCTGTCAACAGCAGTGATGGTATGACTGCCGATTGGTCGCCTCTGCCGGATAGAGTGTTGAGTAGTATCGCCAGCCGAATTGTGAATGAAGTCAAGGGAATAAACCGGGTTGTGTATGATGTGACCTCCAAACCGCCCGGGACGATTGAGTGGGAGTAGTAATTACAATTAATTAATGATCTGATAGAATACGTTTATAAAAATGTTGAAAATTATAGTTTGTCTGATTTTTACTTTAAGCCTTGGTATTTCTCAGGAAATTGATTTTATAGAGGATAGCACTGCTGTTGAGCCGGTTGATTCGCTGAAAATTCTTTTCAACCAGGGTGTTAGATATTATAATGAAGAACGTTACTGGGATGCACTGAATGTTTTTGAGGAATTTAATTCAATTCCCGAATCTAAAAACCATTTAATCAGCGCTTCCGGGTTGATGCTGATGAAAACCTATCTTCGATTGGGAGATCTGGACCGGGCAATTCAACTGGGGCGTGAATTTATTTTAGTGCACAAGTCTTCCCGGTATCTGGATAATGTGGAATACACTCTTGGTGAAGCCAATCTAATCCGCGGTTCGTACAAAGAGGCGATTTTCTACTATCTGAATGTCATGCAAATCACTGATGAAGATCGTCTGCGTTATCTCAGTAAGCAAACAGTCGAAACAGTTATAGACCTGTTTGTGAGTATTCCGGAGCTGGAAGAATTTATTAAAAATACTCATGAGGATTTCGACAAGCTTTTCCTCACGTTGAAATTGGCTGAAAAACGTCATACCGAAGGTGATACAAAACAGGCGGAAAAGGAATTACATCGCATCCGGGGCATGATCAAAGGTCCTTATTTAAATAATGAATACATTATCACAACGGAGCGGTTGCGGAACCGGGTGCGTGAAAAGGTTTATATTGGCGTGATTCTTCCACTTTCCGGACAAATGGCAAGTATGGGCACGAATATTTTAAACGGCGTTCGATATGCACTGCACCAGTTCAGAGCGAACTATAATAAAGAGATTGCCGTTATCGTAATGGACAACCGGGGAGAGGTGGTCGAAAGTATTAAAAAAGTTGAATATCTCTGTAATAATCCAAAAGTCAGGGCAATTTTTGGATCGGTTACCAGTGCAAATACCATTGCGATCGCTGCGGTATCAAATCAACGAAAAGTGCCACTAATCGCACCCACGGCGACCAGCAGTGAAATCAGATCGCTGGGTCCCTATGTGTTTCAAGCTAATGTTGATTATGAGAACCTGGGACGGTTTTTGGGAATTTATTCCAGTAACATGACTAGGGTTCAGACGGTGGCGACCCTGGCGCCTGCCGATGAATTTGGCAAAGAAATGACCGATGCATTCTGTCGTATGGTTGACGAAGCAGGTGGGAGAGTTGTTTCCCAACAGTGGTACCATGACGCTCCGGAGGAATTAAAACATCAGTTTTCCGCTATCCGGCAGTCAGGTTTTGAAATTGTGCAGAGAATGTTAGATCAAAAAATTGAGGATAATAAGCAACGGCTATTGCAATACACAGTTTCCGACAGTCTCAGGCTGACCGATAGTATTTATGTGGATATTTATGGTGATGAATACCGGATTTTCACTTCGGATTCAGTCTATATCGTCAATCTTCAAAAAGCGCTGATTCTGACGGGATTAATGGATTCTACTGAATTTATGATACCGAAAGAAGATTCACTGGAATATCAAATCCAATCTATTGATGGAATATTGGTTCCAGCCTACGCCAGTGATTTGAAGATGTTGATTCCCCAGCTGGAATATTACAATTTAAGCGCCAAGATTTATGGCAGTGGCAACTGGAACGATCTACAGCTCTTGAAAGATCACCCAAAAGTTACCCGTCAACTGACCTTTATTTCTGATTACTATATCGATGAAGAATCGCGATTCTATAAGAATTTTGAACGCTATTATTCACGGCTGATCGGTTCCAAACCGAATCGTTTTGATCTGTACGGCTATGACACAATGCGCGCGCTCTTATCGGTATTCGATGAAGGAGACTATTCAAGAGAAACCATTCGAAAAAAATTAGCCCAGATGCCGACCTATAACGGTATCTGCAGGAACATTTCGTTCCGGGGTAATCGACCGAGAGTCAATTCCTGTGCATTCATTCTGACTATGAAAGGCGAAAAAGTGCAGCCGGTTGCGATGATCGAAAATGGCGACCTGGTTTCTTATTCACCACGATATTAAGCATGTTTAATGCAGTTCATATCAATGATCTGATAGTATATCAATCTTCGCTGTTAAATTCCTGGAATGGCATTTGCCATGGATTCAGCACCCGGGCGGGCGGCGTCAGTAATTCTCCGCATAATACGTTAAATCTTGGATTGTCCGTCGGAGATACCCCTGAAAATGTTCATAAAAACCGCAAACTGTTTTTTCAGGCATTGAAGTCTGATCCGCAACAATTCGCTCAGGGAGTTCAGGTTCACGGAAATACAATCCAAATCGTGGATCATCCAGACACTTTCGAATCGACGGATGCGTTAATAACTATTCGGAAAAATATTCCCCTTGTAATCAAGACAGCTGATTGTACACCGGTGATATTGTTTGAACCCGAACAACGAGTGGTTGCGGCAGTTCATGCCGGATGGCGGAGTGTTGTAAGAGGGATTCTTAAAAATACAATACGGACTATGGTAAGAGATTTTAATTGCAATCCGGAAAATATAAAGTGTGCCACCGGTCCTTCAATCCGGTCCTGCTGTTACGAGGTCAAAAGCGATGTATCCAGCCGGTTTCCGGACGATGTGCTTGTAAGACATAATAGTAACGAATATCTCGATATTCCCAAAGCAATACAGTTGCGGCTGATCGATCAGGGCATACAAATTGAAAACATTGACGATAGCCAATTATGCACAGCCTGTAACGAAAAATTATTTTTCAGTCACCGCCGTGAGAAAGGAAAAACCGGACGCATGATGATGGCGGTATATTTAACATAACATAGATTAATGCGAAAGGACATTTTATGGGTTTAAAAGAACGGCTTCAAAAAGATATGATTGAAGCGATGAAAACCAGAAACGATGTTAAAGTTGGTGTGATTCGTCTGGTGCGTGGGATGATCCGCAAACTTGAAATTGACCGGAAAAAAGATTTCACTGATGATGACATCATCGGTGTGCTATCCAATGCCGCCAAGCAGCGTCGCGAAGCAATTAAAGCCTACACTGAAGGAGGCAGAGATGATCTGGTTAAAGATGAAAAAGCCGAGCTGGCAGTTATTGAAAACTATCTGCCCGAAGCGCTTTCCACCGATGAACTGGAAAATATCATTGTCGAAATCATTGCAGAGACCGGCGCCGCGACGATGAAGGACATCGGAAAAGTCATGCCTATAGTAATGCAAAAAGTCAAGGGACGCGCCAACGGATCGGAAGTTCAGGCTATTGTTCGATCCAAATTATCATAAATTATTACGCTATGTACACTTTATTTGATCTGGTTGTAGTCATCGTTGTCGGATTGCTGGGATTTTCCGGGTTGCGTAGAGGATTGGTCGAGGAAGCTCTTAAGTTAATCGGCTTCATCTTTGCGTCATATCTCGCCGTCCGCTATTATGCTCTCGGTGTTTTATTGATCAAAAATATTTTCTCATTTTCAGAGGGTATTCAGACAGTAATCGGTTTTATTATCGTATTCTTAATTGTCTATCTCTCAATTCAACTAATTTCAGCGCTACTGAAGCGAATTGTCAGAACATTGAATTTAGCCTGGCTGGACCGTCTTGCCGGTTTGGGTTTCGGCGCCATTAAGGCAATCCTGGTAATGTCGATCGTTGCCTGGTGCCTCAGTATTTTTACCGAAACGAAAATTATTCAGAAATTAGAGGCGTCATCTCCCAGTTACATATATCTGGATAAATGTGAGCGGTTTTTAATCAGAACATTTTCTATAGAGGAACAAACAGATTCTTTGAAGAAAAATATTCGGAGTATTTTCATGCTGGAAAAGGGAATTCCCGCTTACTTTCCGTCGATTCCTAACTCCCAAGGGAAGAAGACTGAATTCATTGATCGCTCCGATTCGAAAGCTGCAGAGACTGTATGGTAGAAAATTCGATGGGGATACTGGGATTTAATAGAGTAGCTTCATTGATTGCAGATGGGACGTTATCTGAAGCAGCAAAGAACCGTATGAAAGATCTTAAACCTTTCCGGAACGTCAATGATGCTATGCTTCAGATGGATCGGATTTCAGCGCTCCAGAAATTGAGTGAGAGGAACAGCCAGTTTCCTATAGAATTTTTTGTTGATGTCAGACCTGAATTAAAAAGATGCCGGATTAAAGGCAGCTTTTTACAGGCAGAAACACTTAAACAAATTCTTGTGATACTCCAACAGATTTCAAATATTAAAAAATTCTATCAGCTAAATCGAGAGTTGTTAAAACCGCTTTCCGTATTGTTGTCGGGGTTAAATTCTTTCGAACAACAATACCGTCAGATTCGCCGGGTAATTAATAATGACGGTGTTATAAAAGATAATGCCAGCCCGGAATTAGCACGTATCCGCAAACAGGTTCAACAGACCGTTTCCCGGCTTCATCGCGAAGTGGATCGTGTGATGCATCAGGCGAAACAAGAGGGTTGGTTACATGAAGAGAACCCTACAATCAGGGAGGGACGCTTTGTTCTGCCTCTGCGCAGTGAGAGTAAACGAAAAGTTAAGGGAATAATTCACGGGCAATCCGCCACCGGCGCAACATCTTATGTGGAACCGCTGATTATTGTCGAGATCAATAATTCGTTAAAAGAGCTGGAAATTGAGGAACAGGAAGAAATTGAAAATATTCTGCGGAATTTAACAGAGGAATTACGACCGGATTTTGAGGATCTGGAGTTCAACACTGATATTCTTGTGGAACTGGATTTTTTGCACGCCGGCGCAAAATTTTCACAACGTTTCAAATGCAACGTTCCGCGGCTGTCACTCGATAAACGTCGTTTGATCTTCAAAAATGCCCGCCATCCGCTGCTCTCGCTGGTGAAAGATGTTGTTCCGCTGAATGTTTCAATAGATGAGCATATCCATTGCGTCATTATTACCGGTCCGAATGCCGGCGGCAAGACCGTTGCTATGAAAACTATCGGTCTGCTGAGTCTGCTGGCGATGTCCGGGATTCCGATTCCGGTTGATGATGGGAGTTGTCTGCCATTTTACGATAGGTTTCTGGTCGATATCGGCGATCAGCAATCCATTGAAAATGATCTTTCGACATTTACGTCGCATGTAGCGAACTTGAGACAATTTGTGGAAACTGCCACGGAGAAGTCTCTTGTCCTGATCGATGAATTGGGAACGGGAACAGATCCGCTTGAGGGCGCTGCGCTCGGGCAGGCGGTTCTTGAAGAACTGATTATCAAGAAAACCTTTACCGTAGTGACGACACATCACAGCGGTTTGAAAGCCTTTGCGGATAAACATGATGCCGTTGTAAACGCTGCTATGGAATTTGACACAACTCATCTCATGCCAACTTACCGCCTGCAGCTGGGGCTGCCAGGCAGCAGTTATGCGTTGGAAATTGCCATGCGGATGGGATTAAAAGATGCGGTGATCCAACGCGCCCGTGAACTGATGGGAACGGATCAGGTAAAACTGGAAAATTTATTAGTGGAAGTAGAGACTCTAAAGATCCAGATCGAGGAAGAAAACCGATCCGTACAACGGAATAAAAAAACCCTGGACAACTTGATAACTGAATACGAAACGCGGGTTGCGTCAATCCGGGAAAAACATGATAAAATGGACCGGGAAATTGCTGAAGAGCTGGAGAGAATTGTCACTGAATCTCGTTCGAAGATTGAACATGCCGTAAAAGACATTCGTGAAAAAGATGCCTCGCGGGAAACAATTATCGAAGCAAAAAAGACACTTGATTCAGTACAACAGTCTGCCCGCAAACGAATTAGGAAGAAGAAACCTACCGTTACAACTACGGTGAAAAGCACAGTTAAAGTGGGAGATTGGGCAAAAGTCGATGGGATCACAGGTACTGGTCAGATAGTTGAAATTCAAGCCGGAAAGAAGAAAGCGGCTGTGAATATCAACGGGAAACTACTGTGGGTTTCGATGAATACATTGCATGCGGTTCAGATTCAGAAAGAGAAAGATACACGGCTGGCAGGTGTTTCAGTGACAGTTGATGAAATCATGTCATATAAACTTGATTTACGGGGAATGCGCCTGGATGAAGCCCGGGATGCGTTGGAGAAGTTTCTGGATCGGGCGCTGTTGGCAGGACTGAACCAGCTTCAGATTGTTCACGGAAAGGGCACCGGCGCTCTTCAAAAAATGACCCATGAAGTATTGAAAAGTACTCCCGGTATCCGTAAGTTCTATTTCGAAAATTTTGACAGAGGTGGAACCGGAGCAACCATTGTTGAATTATAGATTGAAATAAATATCCATCGGGAATAGAGTTTTGGCAAGAATACCTTCAATAACAGTCGAGCAGATCAAAAACCGGGCGGATGTTCTGGAAATTGTATCCGACGTGGTTCAACTGAAACAGAGAGGGCGCAACTACTTTGGCTTGTGCCCGTTTCATGAAGAAAAAACGCCTTCATTTAGCGTAAATCCTTCCATGGGTATTTTTCACTGCTTTGGATGCGGGAAGGGCGGAAATGCCATTACCTTTGTAATGGAACATGAAAATATCGACTATGTGGAGGCGCTGAAACGTTTAGCCGAGCGCTACGGTATTCAGATCGAATGGGAAAAAGGCGCCGACGATTTCCAAAAAGGCGAAACCGCGCTGCTATATGAAATACACGAAATTGCAAAAGATTATTATCAGAAACAGCTATACTCTTCAAAAGGTAAAAAATCTCTCGACTATTTGGAATCGCGAGGCTTTGATAAGAATACTCTTCAACAATTTTCCGTTGGATTTGCGCTTGATGAGTGGGATGGGCTGTACAGTCAAATCGACGTAAAACGGTTCAATCCCAAAGTGCTGGAAAAATCAGGATTGTTTATAGAATCAAAAGACAAAAACCGTTTTCTGGATCGCTTTCGGAACCGGATCATGTTTCCGATCTGTAATGTCTCCGGCAGGGTAGTTGCCTTCGGCGGACGGACAATGGATTCGGATGAAGACGCCAAATATATGAATTCTCCCGAGACGCCGATCTATTTTAAAAGCGGTACGCTCTACGGATTGGAACACTCGAAAACTGCCATTCAACAGGAAAAAGAGGTTGTGCTGGTTGAGGGATATACCGATTTTCTGCGGTTTTATTCTTCGGGAATAAAAAATGTTGTGGCAGGATCCGGCACGGCGCTGAATTTTCATCATGCCCGGGCGTTGAAACGGTTTACTGCCCGGACCGTATTATGTTATGACGGTGATGATGCCGGGCAAAAGGCAACGGAGCGGGCTGGATTCATTTTGCTTAAAGAGGGATTTGATGTTCGGGCAGTACAGCTGCCTGCCGATGATGATCCTGATTCATATTTGAAAAATAAGGGCATTGAAGCGTTCCAAAAATTACAGCAGGAAGCGCCGGAATTTATAGATCATTATATCCGAAATCATCAGGCGGATTTTAAAACTCCCACCTCAAAAACGCGCTTTGTCGAGACTCTTATTGCAGAGATTAGCGAGGTAAAGAATCCGGTGACCCGTGACTTTATCGTTAAAGAGGTAGCTGAAAAATTGAATCTGCGGGAAGAAAGAATATTTAGTCAGATTCGCAGGGTTTATCAGCAAAAACGGCGTGGAACCGAAGCAGGTAATCGAAACATATCTTCCGAGGTTCCGGAACTGCAAATTGTTACCGCCACCGATAAGGCGGAATTTGAACTGTCAAAGCTGATTCTCACCGATTTTGAAGAGATTGTTGGGTTTATTACGAGCAAAGTCCCTCTGAAAGTTTATAAACACTCTGTTATAACGCCTATTGCAAAGGAATTATATAAACGGATACGGGAAAATCAAACCATCACGCCAGCCAGTCTGTTCGATCGGGATTGGTCTGATCAGGAGAAGTTTTACCTGTCACGATTGATTCTCGATGCGGAATCAATTCAGGAACACATAAAAGAAGAGGATTTAATGAAGCTGGCGATCGACTGCATGATGGTGTTGATGACAGATCAACTGGAAAAGTCGATAAAAGAATTACGATCAAAGATCAGAGAAGTCGAAAAGAGCGATGAAGATACAGCACCGCTTGTTTTGGAACTGTCTCAACTTCAGAAAAATCGACATGACATCCGCTCTAAACTTCGGGATTTTAAACTCGGCACAGACTGATTTCTATAAGAACCCCAAAGGGAACACCCTGAGCCAAAGATTGAAACAATGGATAAGATTGAGTACTGGAGTATTGGAGTGATGTCTCAGATAAATATCCACTTGACCAGGATTGATGATTTTTAGTTATTTGTACAGATCGATCAGCCTTTCTACCAATTAATATCCCGGATATTCTTTGCAAAATTGCCGAATGTTTTGTTATTTATAAATCATGTTATAATGAATCAATAAATCCGGGATCAACTCCATGAAAAGGATCATAATTTTAGCCTTGTGTATCAGTCTTACAGGATGCGGGACCGTTAAGAAATTACTAAAAAAAGAAAAAGCCGGAGAACCAGCGGGACAGCAGACTGAAATACGATCCTCTGCTCCAAAGGTTAATTCACTCAATTCTGGTGGGCGACCGGCAATACTGAATATGCCTGTGCAGTTTCTACCGTCCTATCGCGACCGGGGCGGACCTCATCTCAAGATTGATTCGCTGAACGCAGTCATTCTTCTGGACGAGCAGACTTTGAGTGGTATAAAGCGTTATATTCAATCCCAGTTAACAGAGAATTCCGTAAAATCCGGTGTGTCGGATTCATCTGGACAGACAGGTACAGGCATGCCCGGAGATTTACAGGACGATCAAATTATCCGTTATTATGCTACGAAATACCGGGCTAATGATCTTTTGGGAGATCAGATAAACCCGGAAAAAGCTCAGAATCAGTCTCATTTCGGGGGCACATTTGATAAACACGGGAATTTATTATCACTTGAATTCTATGGTGAACAGGAAGCGGATTCACCGGCTGAAGAGAAATTGGCTTTCCTATACGCAAGCTACTGGGATATTTTGTATAATAAGCGGGTGAATTATGTCGATGGTTATGGAAATCGACCTTCGCCTCATGTTAAAGTATTTACGGATCCTGCAAAGATTATCCATCGGATAGACTATCTTGACAATAATAAAAAAGTAATCGCTGAGGGAACATTCACATATGGTGTGAAAAATATGATCCTGGAGCAGCGTATAGAGTTTAACGGAGATGGAAAATTAACGGAACTGCATCCTGATTATTTCTATTTACAGTTTGATCGCATCGAGCAGGACTGGATTGTCAAATGTCTTTACGAAGATAAAGATTTAATGAGTGATCTAATTGTGATGCAGGATGCCGGGAATGTTTTTTACCGCTATCACTTTCAATATGAAAAAGTCAGAAACCAACAGATAATCGAAGCCTTTGTTTATAACGGCAAGAATAAACTCGTCGGCAGGTATGAATTGTATTTTAATGACAGAGGCGATCTGGAAAAGAAGATTCTGATTTCACCGGAAGGTAAGATCGCAGGCTTTATAAAATATAGTGTTGATCTTAAAAAGCTGAAGATGATTGTTGATAGTTTCGATGAAGCTGGTCAACATCTAAGTAGAATTTACAGGGATTTGTGATTCACAAACGAATTAGTCTGTTCATATTTATTGTTATTACAGGAATTTTACTCCTGATCGGGTGCGGTGGGGACGAGGGCGATCATGAACCACCGGATGTTACGATAACATCCCCGACTGATAATCAAACGATTTTCGGAAAGCATACTCTCAAATGTATTGCCACAGACAATGAGAGTGTCGTTACCGTGTATTTTTTTGTCGACGGTAAGATGAAGGAAGCCAACGCTGAATCGCGAACTGTTTTTCTGTTTCATTGGGACACAACAGCCGAAGAAGACTCAACTCGTCATATCATCGTCGCACAGGCGTACGATGCTTCCGATAATATAGGTATGTCTGATACCATCTATTGCATCGTCGATAACCGCGGAAAAGCGCCGGTTGCTTCCGGATTGTCAGAACCGGAAAATGTCGGAAAACATTCCATGACGTTGAGTTGGAATCCCAGCATTGATAAAGATTTTCAGGAGTATCGCCTGTATCGCAATACTGCAGATCAATGGGATGGTATGGAAACGCTTGTGATCGTCATTTCGAATAAGAATCAGAGTAGTTACATCGATGTTGGCAGTAATTACGATTCAAGCTGGGTGACGCCCTGGGGATTGGATGAAAATTCAGTATATTATTACCGCCTGCAAGTGCATGATACCCTTGGTCTATACAGCGCCAGTAATGTTGTCAGCGCCGTTACAAAGCTTCCGGTCCCGGTTGTATTGAAAGAAAATTACTCTGCGATAAAATTCACTGCGACGATTTCGTGGTACAAATCAGATGAAGACGTCAAGTATTACCGAATCCATCGAAACCGAAGCGCTAACGTGGGAAACAGTTTATCGGATTCCGTCGGCATTTCTGCGGCAAGAAACAGTGTGTTCGTTGATAGAAACCTGAGCTCGTTGACCTCTTATTATTACAAAGTTTTTATTGTTGATAATGCAGGATATGCAACAGGAAGCAACGTTATCCAGGTTGAGACTGCCGGCATCGGCACGATTTCTCTAAATGTACCTGTTGGAGATGATGTTAATAAGTGTTCGGTCCGATTGAGTTGGTCAAAAAGCCGGGAAGAGGATGACTGCGAATATCGGGTGTATCGGGCAACCCATTCAGGAGTAACCGACAGTGATGATCTTGGGACGGTTATCAGTGATAAGGAAGATACTGTTTATACCGATCAAGGTCTTCAGCAGGATAAATTGTACTATTACGTCGTTTATTTGATCGACAGTGAAGGAAATATTGCCAGGAGCAACGAGATAAGTGTCAGAACCATGAGTATTCAGGCAATACCGCTAACAGCAAGCGACATTGGAAAATACTATATAAATCTTTCCTGGGAGAGCTATTCGGACAATGATTTTTTGGGGTATTATCTCTACCGGTCAACTACAGCGAACTTTGATACTGCGTATGCTGATAGAAAACTGATTTTTAAGGAAATTGATCTGAATGAATATACCGATACAGATTTAAATTTAGATACCCAGTATTTCTATAAATTTTTTGTAGCGGATACATTCGGCTACATGGCTGGATCGGAGTTGTTCGTACAGACAAAAAGTATTCAGCGAGTTGAGATAACGGATATTGAAGCTATTGATGATTCCTATTTCCAAGTCCGGTTTACCATGAACCGCGAGGATGACGATTTTCAATACTATGCGGTTTACCGGGATGATTCGGGTCCCGATGTTGACAAATCCGATTTACGTGTTGGTACAAAAACATCACGGAGTGATACTATTTTTAATGATCCGGAGCCGGCAACCTTGCTACAGCAATACTTTTACAGGGTGTATGTATTTGATTCGCGTGGTAATTCATCAGCCGGCAGTAATGTTATGGGAGATACTCTGAATTCAGAACCGACTTCCGTGACGTTATCGTTTTTGGGGTCTGACAATTCTTCTATTCAGCTTAGCTGGACGCCGAACCAGGACGATGATTTTGCCCGGTATGATCTCTATCGCAGCGTTCAAAGTGAGTTCACGAAAGAAAGTTCGACAGCTGTTAAAGTAGTTGAAATTACAAATAAGGGCACACCTGAGGACCCACCCACTTACACCGAAAGCGGTTTGCCGAGCGGTGTTATTTACTACTATTGTTTATATGTGGTGGATATGGGTGGATTATCTGCCGCCAGTAATATTGTTCAGGCGTACACGGTACCGTAATGATCAAAATTTAATAATGAGTAATTTTTTCAAAATAAATACCTATCTGCGATTAATTCATTCACGACTAATCTGTATTATCGCCATTGTCGTCATTTTTCTTTCCTGTAGTGATGATTCAGAGGAGCGTATTACATCTATGGGATTTTCGGGTGGACATTACCTGGAAGTACGAAATTCAACAACACTGAAATCACTGGTATCGTCGGATTTCACAATTGAGATATGGGCAGCAGGCGATACCAGTCAGGCAGTTGTTTCCCGGTCGCTGGTGATGTTTGGGAACAATGATGGTGGCAATGAAATCGCCATTTACCAGGGGCCCGGCGATTCAAGTTTGGTTACAGTCTATATCGATGACCAATGGTTTGGTTTTTTCAATATTGATGGGCTTGACTGGAGTAAAGAAAAATGTCATTACCTTTGTCTGACCAGAGCCGATAATTTCTTTACATTTTACTTCGATGGAAAGCTATTAAAAACCGAAGCTCTGAATAGTGTCGATCTGGATATCGGATCGAGTAATATGTTGATAGGCGCTGATTACGATCCGCCGGACGTAAATAATAATCCCGGGAATTATTGGGAGGGGACAATTGATGAGGTTCGCATCTGGACAAAGGTGATCCAATCTGCTGAAGTATCATTTCATCACAAGAATCCCGATAAACTTACCGAACATTACTCATCCGCTGGGTTGGATCATTTAATTGGTATTTGGCGATTTAACGAAGAGTTCGAAGATTTTGTGCCTGATGAGAGCGGTAATGCCAACCACGCCTATTTCCAGGGAGATCCCGGTTCTATCTACTGGGATACCGGCAAATAAGCAAAATAAATCAACAGGATAATATGTGACGTGCCGCAACTCATGATGGCTCGATATTTTATATATTATAGCAGATTTTTTAAGAACTTATCCCCAAACCTCACTACTCTCCAGTCCAGCGTGATCCCCCATCACTCTGGACTCTTTATTTTAGCGAGATGGCTGATGAATTCCGGACCGGTTCCGCAGCATCCTCCGATTATCCTGACACCTTGATCAATCCAGGTCCGTGCGATTGAGGTATATTGTTCGGGTGTAAACACGGGATCCTCTTGCCATCCTTTGTGAAAGTCAAAAAATCCGGCATTCACATACACCATGATTGGTAAATCAATTTTATCGGCATGGGTATTTAAAAATTCGGTAACGACACTGTGATGGGTGCAGTTGATAGAGAATATTTTGATGCCTTCCAGTTTTAATTGCTTATAAGCGGTAATTATTTTATCGCCGTTTAAAATATGGTCTTTATCTTTGAGGATAAAACTGGCGGCAGTCGGTAAACCGGTCTCCAGTGCTGCCCTGATTGCGGCAAGCGCTTCATCGAACGTGTTCATCGTTTCAATCAGAATGAAATCCAAACCTGCTTGAAGCAGCCATGACGTTTTTAATTTATGTTCGCGATAAGCAGTTTTAAAACCGGGAGATAACTCGGGATTATAGCAATCTTCCAATGGAGATAGTGAGCCGGCTATCCGAATTTTCCGGTCAGGTGAAGCCCTGGAAATCGCTTTCCGGGCAAGTTCAACGGCTTTAAAAGTAGCATTCTTGGCATCTTCTTCTGAAAGCCCGGCTTTGCGGAATGTCCGGGCATCTGTTTGAAATGTGTTTGTAGTGATGATATCCGCTCCGGCATAGATATAATCTTCATGAATTTCGCGTATTATTTCAGGGCACTCCCATATAGCGGAAGCAGACCACAACGGTAAAGATATATTTATCCCGCGGCGATGCAGTTCTGTCCCCATCGGACCGTCGAGGATCAGTATTTCAGATGATTGCAATTGATCAATGAAAGTCATAACGGCAAATGCAATCCTAATTGAATGCAACCTGAATTAAGTTCAATGGAATATTGTAATTCAGTTGCGTGTTGCCTGATAAAGCTGCGCCCGATCATTATTCCCAGAAGCGCCCCGCTGACCACGTCGGAAAGATAGTGTTTATTATCATTAATCCGGCTGGACGCGACCAATGCCGCCATACCATATGCAAAGCAGCCCGGATATTTACCATATAAATATTTTATTACCGCCGCCAATGCAAAAGCAGATGATGTATGTCCGGATGGGTAGGACCGGTATCCCTTTCCGTTTGGTCTTTGGCGATGCGAAATTGTTTTGATGATCGAAGTTACCTTGCTGGTCGTTAATATTGATTCGATTAATAACCCTGTATTTGAAAGTGTTCTTTGCCAGGATTGATCTGTAATTATACCGGTAGTAATAATTACGGCTAATGTTGTGTAATATCCCCAGCGGTGACCATAGAGATCGCCGATCCGGGAGATATTATCGGAATAAAATCCGTGTCTCTGAGCATAATTTTGAACCTGGTTATCGAGGAGCATGGAAATTGGAATTAGAACAGAACCTGCGATTAAAATTGGTTTCTGATATTTTGTATCCCAGGTATTCCGTATTCCCTGGTAATAATGGGATAGATACCCTCTTAGCCGATTATCAGTCTGGTTTGAGAATGGTTGTTGGGCACGAAGAGCGCTTACCAGAAATAGGGTACAAAGGAGCGCACATAACACTTTTCTGTATTTTAATCTAACCATCATATATTGCGTAAATCCTGATTTGTGGAGTCGTTATCTGCCGAATTCCTTCGCTGCTTCCAGCATGGCGATGTAGTTTTCATATTTTACATAATCGGGTATGCTGTTCCCGGAACCGACGCAATATCCCCCATTGTAAGCGGCTTCTTTAATATTTTTGCGCACCTGTTCCCGGACTTGTTCTGTCGAACCGCGTGCCAAGAGATCCACATCGACATGTCCAATGAGGCATAAACGGTCTCCATAACGCTGCTTTACCTCGGCAATTGTCATAGCTTGAGGTTCAATCGGGTGAAGCGCATCCACGCCACAATCGATGATATCATCCATAACATCAAACAGTAAACCATCCGTGTGATAGATCAATGACTTATTTGCAGATTTTGCCATATCTCCGATTTTCTTCAGCCACGGAAAAAAATATGTCCGTAATACGGCGGGTGATATCATCAGACCGGTAACGTAAGCAATATCGTCGCTATACCAAATCACATCAACGGCATCACTTTCGGCAAAATATTCAAACATGCTCAGAACCAGATTTCCGATTTTATCAAATAGGGCATCAAGCAATTCCGGGTTGTCGAATATTGCATAGGAGAATTGTTCAAAACCCATCAAGTCCCAAACCATGGTAAAAATATCACCATATTGTCCGATAACGCCCATACCTTCCGGGAGTAGTTCCCGGACTTTTTCAAAATTTGAATAATCAAAATCTTCTTTTTTTGGAAAAATGTAGTTCTCAAAATCATCCAAACCGGTGATAATACCTTTGCCTTCGGTCGCCCAATTCCGGGATACGGTGCCATCATCATCTAGTGTGGAATTTTCATTATCCTGGAGAAAAAGTTTGCCTGGATTGAAATCGGCAATGGGTTGTAATTTAATGTAATCGTATCCGGCTTTATACCAGAAATCCACATCATCTTTCAGGGATTTTACAGGTCTGCCGAGCAACCGTTCTTTCATGATTGGATGAATTCCCAACTCGGCAATCGGTACATAACCGGCTTTGCCTCTTTTCAGGGTTAACTTGAATTGCTCAATGTTCGGATTCATAAAAACCTCTTGCTATCCCGTGAATTAATCACTAACAAACGTCTCAATTTAAACTTTTTATCTTAGCTCTGCACTATTATTTTACGATTTTGGATTGTAACTTACACTGATGATTGAAATGAAATTTGTGTTAAATACTTTACATCCACTTGTTTAGTGAATATGAATAGTAACAGAGCCGTTTTTCTTGATCGGGACGGGACCTTAAATGAAGATAATGTCGAATATATTAAATCCATGGATGAATTTCGCCTGTTTGAGTTTACACCCCTAGCATTGAGAATTTTCAAGCGGCTTGGTTTTAAGTGTATATTAATTACCAATCAATCGGCAATCGGACGGGATTTGACCAGTCGCGAGGCTATTGAAAATATCCATGAAAGATTGAAAAATACTGTTGAGCAATCAAAAGGTTCGCTCGACGGAATTTATTATTGTCCGCACAAGCCAGACGAAGAGTGTGATTGCCGAAAGCCTAAAACCGGAAATATAGAAAAAGCGATTGCAGATTTTCATATCGATCCGGCAGTATCCTATTTTATCGGAGATTCTCAGAAAGATATCCGGACAGGCGCAGCCGTCGGTTGTAAGACCGTGCTGGTAAGAACCGGCGTGAATCCGCCATCGTTGCAGATAATCCAAACCTGGGAACCACGACCTGACTTTGTGGCGGAGAATATTCTGGAAGCAGCTCAAATAATTGAATGTTTAGAAAGAAGTCGAAAGAGATGAAAATAGTGGTTATTATGGGGGGCACTTCATCTGAGCGGGAAGTCTCCTTCTTAAGCGGTACAAATATTGTCTCTGCTCTAAAAGAGAACGGACATGACGTTATCCCCATCGATACAGTTTTACCAATTGAGCAGATTGACCATCCGGTTGAGCTTACACCCCTACTAATCAATGATGGTGATAAGAATTTGATATATCTGCTGACTCATCCCCAAATACAGTCAGCTGATTTTATTTTTAATGCGCTTCACGGAGGAAGTGGTGAGAATGGTGTAGTCCAGGGTATTCTGCAGACTCTGGGGTATTCGTTTAACGGTTCCAGCGCTGAAGGTTGTGCGATAGCCATGGATAAAATCATAAGCAAAATGATTTTTGAAAAAAACGGCATCCCGACGCCGGAATGGCTGTACTTTGAGCGTAACGGAGGATTGAATTACCAAAAGATTATTGATACGATTCTACAGAAGTTTTCATTGCCACTGGTGATCAAACCCGGACATGAAGGATCAACTGTCGGATTGACGGTTGTGCAAAAAGAAGATCAGATTCGGTCTGCTATCGACGAAGCTTTAAAATATAATTCTGTGTTTCTGGTGGAAGAATATATTGACGGTCGGGAACTGACGGCTTCTGTCCTGGGAGGCCAGGCGTTGCCGGTTGTAGAGATTCGACCTAAACATGGTATTTATGATTACGAATGTAAATACACGAGCGGTATGAGCGAGTATGAGGTTCCGGCAAGCTTGGATTCGTTTCTGGCGGAATCCATTCAGAAAACTACAGTTGAAGCCTTCAATCTCCTGCGATGTTCCGGATATGGCAGAATGGACTTGCGGCTCAGCGCTGATAATAAACCATTTTTTCTGGAAATGAATACACTTCCGGGAATGACGACAACCAGCCTGGTGCCGAAGGCTGCTAAAGCCGCAGGATGGAACTTTGGGGACTTATTAGAAGAGATTATACGGCTTGGATTAACTAATCAGACGTCTTCCAAATAATGAATAATTTATCCGAAAACAGCGTTCCGGCCATTAGCGTTTATGATATACCACGATGGTATGCCGTCTATACAAGATCCCGTCACGAAAAGAAAGTACTCGAGAATCTGCAAAATATAAATATTGAAGCTTATGTTCCGTTGATAAAAGAATATCACCAGTGGAGCGACCGGAAAAAATTAGTGGAAGTCCCGCTTATCCGGAGTTATGTGTTCGTTCGTATCCCGGCTAAGAATGCACTCTATGTTCTCGAAACCTATGGAATTGTCCGCTTTGTGATGTTTCAAAAAGTACTGGCTGCGATTCCGGACTTTCAGATCGATGCGTTAAAGAGTACTGTTGACATTGGATTGAAGTTAGAGTCTCATAAATATTTCAAAACCGGTCAGACGGTTGAAGTGGCTAATGGACCCCTTAAAGGAATCATTGGAAAAATACAACGGGTTGAAAACGACGATCGATTTGTTATTTCATTGGATGCTATCCAGGCATCGTATGTTGTCCGGGTTGATCCAGCCTTGTTAAAACCTGTAAGCGATGATAAAAAGAAAACCAGGATTTCTTTACCGTTAGGGATGTAATTATGCCGACCCGTTTTTACAACACTATGACCCGAAAAAAAGAGGAGTTCAAACCGATTAAGCCCGGTGTAGTTAGAATGTACACCTGCGGACCGACGGTATATAACTTTGCGCATATCGGGAATTTCAGGGCTTATATTTTTGAAGACCTCTTGCGACGATATTTGAAGTTCAAAGGATATGATGTTACTCAGGTCATGAATATCACGGATGTGGATGACAAGATCATCCGCGATTCCAATGAGACCAAAATTCCGATTGCAGAATATACCAAACCCTACCGGGACGCATTTTTTGAAGACCTCGATGCTCTGGGAATCGAACGGGCGGAATATTATCCGGCAGCAACTGATCATATTCCCGAAATGGTTCAGTTAGTTCAAATTCTTCTCGAAAAAGGAATCGGCTACCGATCCGATGACGGGTCTGTATATTTTAAAGTTTCGGCGTATCCCGGTTACGGTAAACTGGCGCATCTGAATATTGGCGAAATGCACCAGGGGTCAAGAGTTCAGAGTGACGAATATGAGAAGGAAGAGATCCGGGATTTTGCGCTCTGGAAAAGCTGGAAGGAAGAGGACGGCGAAGTTTATTGGAAAACTGAATTAGGCAAGGGGCGTCCCGGCTGGCATATCGAATGTTCGGCTATGAGCACGAAATATCTCGGCAACCATTTCGACATTCATACCGGCGGTGTGGATAATATCTTTCCCCATCATGAGAACGAAATCGCTCAGAGTGAAGCAGCGACAGGAGAGAAATTTGTAAATTACTGGCTGCATTGCGAACATCTGATGGTGGAGGGTGATAAAATGAGTAAGTCGGCAGGAAATTTTTACCGGCTCCGGGAATTGCTCGATAAAGGTATTGATCCAGCGGCGATCCGGTACACGTTGCTGAGCTCTCATTACCGCCAGAAACTGAATTTCACCTTTGATAAATTAGAGGCAGCCGGTAAAAGCATTACCCGCTTACGCGATTTCAAAAAATCTCTCAGTGGCGAGTTTAAAAAAGGTCAGTTGCAAGTAAATGATATTATTGAAAAATATCTCGCTGAGTTTGAGTCGGCGCTGGATGACGATCTGAATATCTCCGGGGCGCTGGGCGCGGTCTTTTCATTGATGCATGAAATTAATGTGTTCCGGCAAGGTACCGAACTTTGCAGCGAAGATGCATGTGTAGTTCTGAAAACTCTTGAAAAAATCGATTCAATTCTGAATGTTCTCACGGAAGAGAAAGAGAAACTCTCCGACGAGGAGACGCAGCTCATTGAAGCACGGGCAACTGCCCGCAAAGAGCGCAACTGGGCGGAGGCGGACCGGATTCGTGATCAACTATTAAATTTTGGAATCATTCTGGAAGACACGCCGCAGGGGACGGTGTGGAAGCGGAAGATTAAGACGTGATATTGATTACATCTCGCCACGGGAGCGGTGAGACGAAATACCAAATATAATTCTACTAAATATTGTAATTACTGAATATCTCATCAATGGTGACGGTAGCGGTACCAATTTTACCGACAACCACGCCGGATGCCAGGTTGGCGGCTTTTGCGGCTGTGAACCAATCGTTGGATACGATCAATCCCGCAGTAAATGCCGCGATGAAGGTGTCGCCGGCGCCGCTAACGTCATAGACTTCCCGGGCTTTCGTCGGAATGACTAAACTTTCCCGGTTTTCATCCAGAATAAAAACACCATCCTCGCCGAGAGTGATGACAATTCCCTTCAGCTGCAAATCGGCAACCAGTTTGCGGGCGTATTGTTCGATCTCATCGTCTGATAATTCAGGATGCCGGACGGCATTGGCAAATTCTTTGCGGTTTGGTTTGATGGCGGTTGCTCCGTGATACTTTTTGTAGTCGTATCCCTTGGGATCGATAATAACAGGTTTATCCGGGAAGATTTTCAGTATCTCTGCGATTAATTCATCTGTGAGAAGACCTTTTCTATAGTCGGATAAAATAACTCCGTCATATACTCCGGCATTTTGTCGAATATCCTTTAACAGACGATTTGAAATATCGATTGGGACAGGTTCTCGATTTTCTTCATCGATTCGAACCAGTTGCTGATGCTGGGCGATGATCCTGGATTTTACGGTGGTTTGACGATTGTCTATTTCTCTTAAAAGCGGTAATATCTGTTTCTGGTGACATAATTCCAATAAAATATCTTGATAACCGTCCTTGCCGCAGATTCCGGCCAGGGTTACTTTTGTTCCGAGACCGGCAAGGTTAGCCGCTACATTTCCGGCTCCTCCCAGGCGGCTTTCCTTTTTATCGACATTAATGACCGGCACCGGCGCTTCCGGAGATATTCGATTAACGGAACCCCAGATGTAATGATCCAGAATAAGATCGCCTGCAATCAGAAGATGCAGCGACGAAAAATCATTAAAAAGTGAACGCATAGCGTCTTTGGAAATGTTATGATAAGGTGACATAGGATTCTCTAAGTTGTTTTATAATAATTTTTATACCAATCAACGAAACGCTTTATTCCCACTTCAATTGTTGTAGTTGGTTCAAAGCCCAATTTTTCCCAGGCATGGTCAATATCGGCAAAGGTTTCGGGAACGTCGCCGGGTTGAATCGGCAGGAAATTGATTTCGGCTTTTTTACCGAGGTTTTCTTCGATCAGTCCAATGAAATCCATCAGGTTTTCGCTGCGATGATTGCCGAGATTAAAAACTTCATAATCGAATGGATGATTCAGTGCGGAAACAACTCCGCTGATAATATCATCGATATATGTAAAATCCCGTTTCATGTTGCCGTGATTATACACTTCGATAGGTTCACCGGCGAGAATTTTCTTTGTGAAAATAAACAGCGCCATATCAGGTCGTCCATAAGGTCCGTAAATGGTAAAAAACCGCAGTCCTGTCGTCGGTAATTTATACAGATGGGAATAGGTGTGGGCAATAAGTTCGTTGGCTTTTTTCGAAGCGGCGTAGAGTGAAATCGGATGGTCGACATTATCTGAAGTGGAAAACGGCAATTTCTTGTTATTACCATAAACACTTGAACTGGAAGCATAGACAAAATTCTCGATCTTGGCACGTTTGGATAATTCAATGATATTAAGAAATCCCTCTATATTGGATTTCTGGTATGCAAAGGGATTAGTTAGCGAATAGCGTACTCCCGCCTGGGCGGCGAGGTTACAGACTTTTTTAATGGAGTGATTTTTAAACACTATTTCAAGAGCATCGAAATCACAGAGGTTTTTCCTGTAAAAAGTAAAATAATCGAATTCTTGGAGAATTTTAAGACGGGCTTCCTTCAGTGTCGGATCATAATAGTTATTGACACTATCGTAACCAATGACTTCGATGCCATCTTCGAGTAGTTTTTTACTGAGGTGAAATCCGATAAATCCTGCTGAACCGGTGACTAAAATTGACATATTTTTTCCTGCTCTAATAGAATAACAATAGTAAACTTATAAATTTCCGACTATAAATAAAAATTTCTTTTTTGGTAGAATTTTTCTATTGATATCTAAAAATTATGTATTAAATTTCAAGGCTTTTTTAATTTCAGAGTTTGCCACTATAGTTTGGCGGGAAGAATATCCGGTTTGTCGGGAAGGTTGTGGTTGAGAATCTGCTACCTTGAAAATCGAACGCCACCATAGCTCAGCTGGTAGAGCAGCTGATTTGTAATCAGCGGGTCGCGGGTTCGATCCCTGCTGGTGGCTCAATGAATTGAAAGTGGTTTTTGAAATGGAGATTTGACGATTACCAAGGCCTGGGTGACGAGGGGTTTTTTGGGAGAGAGTCTGTGCTTTCGCTATGTCAAATGGTTTACATCTTTCAAAACAGTACATATTTTTCCCCTAAAATACATTCAAAAATAAGCAATGGGTCGGTGGCCGAGTGGTTAATGGCAGCAGACTGTAAATCTGCCGGCGCAATGCCTACGGTGGTTCAAATCCATCCCGGCCCACATTCTTTGCGGGTGTAGCTTAGTGGTAAAGCCCCGGCCTTCCAAGCCGGTGACGAGGGTTCAATCCCCTTCACCCGCTCTCTTGAAATTTTGAAGTCAGAATTATGGATTATCAATGCCCACGTAGCTCGGTTGGTAGAGCGTCCCGACGGTTCGGGAAGGTCACCGGAACCAAAGGAGTAAAATGATTTTTAAACGCCCACGTAGCTCAGTTGGTAGAGCGCATCCTTGGTAAGGATGAGGTCACCAGTTCAAGCCTGGTCGTGGGCTCGGTACTTGAAAAAGATTCTCATTGTTACTGAAAAATCGTCAGATCAATGATATTTATAATTTGAATAAAATCGAAAAGGAGGCCCCATGGCGAAGGAACAATTTAAGCGTACGAAGCCCCATGTGAATGTAGGTACGATAGGACATGTAGATCATGGGAAGACGACGTTAACGGCAGCGATGACGCTGATTTTGAACAAGCAGGGCTTAGCCCAGGCCCGTACATTTGACAGTATTGATAATGCCCCGGAGG
>JADHWC010000016.1 GCA_016783665.1 Fidelibacterota bacterium
TTTTTTTGAAGTTGATAACGTTTATAGCTTATTCCAGCGAGAAGAGCATTGAACAACCAAATATATCTCAAGAGATCAGGACAATATATTCAGAGAAAACCGACGTGTTCTACTGGAAAATAGCATCTTCGGAAGGACAGAAATTTATCTGGCTGGAACAGGCAGAACAGCGCCGCATTGTAAAAGCGGAATTCCACCTTGGTCTCGCCCGGCTGGGTGCAAAATTAGATTCAGGCAGAAATGAAATTTTCCCGTAACATCTATTTTTTTCTATACCGCAACAGGCGGTTCATTACAACCTGGACAATTATTATTCTGGCGGTTGTGCTGGGATTATACCTAAAAATCGACAAGGAAATAATTGCTGTTTCTGTTGTTATTTTTGGTATTATTGCCCATGCTTTTGCCGGTCTCGCCGGGTTTATTGCATTGATACCGTTTATCGGGCCGCTGATCATTAGGGTTTTATCCCTGCCAATATTCTGGTTGTTAAATGCTTTAGGATACTATGTTTCGGTTATTGCGATTAAAAAAGGATATGGTCGGGATGTAATAAGTTACAGAATGATCACGGTATTCTTCCTGCTGGGTTTTGCGGTGGGATTTATTATTGCAAAATTAATTTGACGGTCGCCGGATATCCGCTGCCAGAATTTTGTCGCCGCTCTCAATCTTCAACACTACATCTATTCCCTCAACAACTCGTCCAAAACGGGTATATTTATAATCAAGATGCGGCTGATCAGAGAGAGTAATAAAGAATTGCGAGCCCTCCGTGTCATTTCCCGCACTTGCCATTCCGACTGAACCGATATCATATCCAACGGAAGATTTTTCTGTTAAAAGATGATAATTGGGACCGCCCCATCCATCACCGCGGGGATCTCCTCCCTGTACCACAAAGTTCGGAATTATCCGGTGAAAAATTAGTCCGTCGTAAAATCCCGAGTCAATCCGTTCCAGAAAAGCGGCGACAGTATACGGGGCATAGAATCCATCGCACTCAATTATAAACGTTCCGCGGTTTGTGAAAATCTGGACCCGGGGGCTGAGACCGTATTGATTTAATTTTGTCAACCTGGAATATAAAAAAGCATCATTATAATCAGTGGGAGTGACGACATTCTCCCCATAAATTTCGGTGAGTATATGGCGGCTTTTGTCTCTAATTTGTTTTTGTTTGTTGCTCAGTAAAGGTTTAAGATGGTCAACGGCGCCATCAGGGCGGATTTTTTCAATTGCCGAGAGCACAGCCACACAGGCATCTAAAAAAGCGTATTGATTGTGTTTTTTAAGACTCTCGTATAAAAAAGGCTCCATATCCGTCATATTCAAATCCGTTTCGGATATTATGCTTGCGGCGTGATATACCTGAACCGGATCGTCTCCGGTTAAACCATCGATAAGAGCCGTCTTGTACTCACCGATTGTTATTATGTTGTTGGCAATTAGAGAATCCAGCATATTGATAATCCCCAAATAAGCCGGAGTAGCAATTGTCTTTTTGTAATGTTTTGAAAGATTCAGTAGAGAGACAAAAGATCGCCTGTTGGGAGAATTTTTCAATCCGGCAACTTTATAGGGCAAAAGTGTTTCGTCAACCGGAAAAGAATCCGCCGGCGTTTGATTGCTTGAATCAAGAAAAGGCGTAGTAAATTGAACAATCGATCCCCTGATATGTTCGGAAGAATTTTTAAACAGTCGTGTCAGCTTATTTATTAAATGTTGATTTAATACAATATCGTCCGGGGCGTTTTGCAGCGCAGCTGCAACAACGTGATTGCTTGAATCGTCCAACGCCACCGTCCATAAAGATTCTCTGTCTTGCAAACCGGGTATTGCCAAAACGCTTTCATAACGGACTCGCCAATCCGGGTCGGTTAACAGATCAGAATATATCTGGTCTTTTTCTGAAAATGGGATTGGTCGTAATACTTTGGCAACAGATCGTCGAATTTCCGGATCGGGATTTTTTGCTGCATCTATTAGCTGCTTTATATGGGGAACGAGCAATTCGGAATTGCGGATTCTCTGAAGCGCCGCAGCTGCCATGCGTCGGTTATTTGCATTTTTGGATGACAGGGATTCACAACAAAATCCAATACATTCTGACTGAATAACGCCCCTTGAGAAAAAATACACGAATGCACGGAATAATATTTCGGCAGGTGTATGATCACAATATTGTTCGTTAAGCAATCGAAGTGTTGATAGATCTCCCACCTGCCCGAGGGACAATACAATTTGTTGGCGGATATCGCGATCATGTTCAGAAGCAAGTCTTTGGGTTAAGACATCGATAGACTGGGAACACCGTAACTGACCAAGCGCAAACGCTGCGCTGAGACGTACGAGCGGGGAAGAATCTTCCGTCAATGGAATAAGCTCCGGAACAATTGTGGTGTCTCTACTGTTTGCAACCGCCAAGCAAAGCCGGAATCGTTCACCAGGTTTTTGAAAACTGGAAAATTGTGTGATGTATGGCTTGATCTGCCGATTATTCCCGGTTCGTAGGACGAGAAGATTTTGCTGCGAAAAGGGGCTTTTTGAACAAGAAAGAAAGGCAAGTGTCCAAAAGAGAGTTGTTAAAATAAAAGGAAATTTTTTCAGGATAATTTATTCTCCCCAGTACGATGATACATAGATCCCCGCACCAAGACCGCATTGCGGAATATTTCCGGTATAATCCGAATTGAGATAATCAAAATATTCCGGGATGAGCCCGAAATTAACAAACGCTTGCCGTGTAATCCACATATGGAGCGCATCGGCTTTATCGAAGTTTGTCATGCGTTTATTAAGAATTGATAGAAGAATATCACCGAACACCCACTCGTGCTGACGTCGATTTATAGGGCTTATATAACGACGAAAGCCGTGATTTAGCGGGAGATTTTTTTCGAAGACAGAAAGGGTTCCTTTGCTAATAAAGTCCTGAGGAGTAAAGACCCAGATTAATGCCAGGGCATTTACGGCATCAAGCGCCATGTCTTTGCTCTCCATAAATGCTTGTAACACATTATATTCGTCATCGTATAAATTCATTTCCATCTGCTGGCGGAGCGCTATTGCGGCGTTTTCATATTCTATGGCTTTGAGCTCGTCATTTACCATGCGAGCCAGCCAGGCGGCGTCAACTAAACCCCGGTATGCAGTTACCGATGTAAATGTATAATGTTTGGGCGCACCTTTGTTGAAAAATCCATTGTCTGCACGGATCAAACCTGTATTATCAATGCTGTTAATAATGACATCTGCAATTTCAGTGGAAATTTTTGGCCAATAGTATTCCAGAAATTTTATATCGTTTGTAATTTCTACATATTGTTTAAGATTCCAGAGAACTACACCAAAGTTACCGAGGTAGAGCCGGGGTCCAAATTCTCCGGCGCTGTTTGCCTCTAATCCATTTCCAAAATAATGATCGGTTGATATGCAGTAATTTTGTCCGACACCAATATTTTCTCCCGCCCATTGAAAATGTTTATAGCTCCCGCAACGCCCGTTCATTATAAATTGTAGCGCCGATAGTGCTTCATCATAATGTCCGGAATTTAAGAAAGCATCAATTGCGAATCCCATACTGACAGGTGCCGACATAATCTTTTTTTGAGGGGGGAAGGAATTAACGATTTGTCCTCGGGCGGGAAATCGCTCGCGGCATTGAGCCATTTTTAGAACGACAACCGATTGTGAGTAAACTGACGCTTCTTCTTTTGATATGTTTGGCGGTAAAATCGTTGTTTTATGCCATTTCTTCCACCAGTCAATTTCTTTGATAAGTGCAGTAAACCCGGGATGCTCATTTTTGTATTTTCGCACTACCGTGTAGGACTTGGGATTGGGTATGTCGCTGTAGTAACAGATGACGAAAAGCCATTTCCGGTTTTTATCCTGGAAAGACCATTTCCCCACATTCAAATTCGGGTCCTTGTCCATGATTTCGAAATTCAGCGAAAATTTTTCTAAAGAATCCCCCTTTAGCACCGCATAAAAAATCCAGAAGGCTTTATCCTTGGAAAAGGGAGAAAAGGCATACTGATCCAGGGTAAATTCATGTCCGTGTATTTTGTGATGAACGATTCCGGTCCCTTCAACATAACCGGTAGAAACTGTCGGTAAATCCGCAAGGGGAATTTCCCGGCGATTCTGAAACAATACGGTTCGGGCAGATGTCGCCACCGTGGGCGTCAAAGAGTTTTCATCGATTTGAGTGTATAAATGAGGTCGAAAATCGCTAAACTCTCGTTTAGTGACCTGATAAGTGGCGACAGCAAGACCATTGCTGAATGGCAACTGATATGTGGAGCGATGTGGTGCAGGACCTTTTTTCATAAGCGGCGGTTCCGGAGGCGTGACAGATATTTTTACCGGGCCGGAAAGGATGCCGCCATTTCCGGACTGATTATAAATCCTGATTGCGAGAAGGTTGTTCTGCCGTATTAAACTTGTCGGTATTGCGTGATAAAGAATTTCTGTTGAATCAGTATTCCGGCTTGTATCACTTAAAAAATATCCGTTGATATATGTCTGTTCGGTATCGCGAACCTTTCCGATATGAAGATATAGAGTATCATGTGCAAAATAATTTGAATCGACACTAAAGTTAGTTCGATACCATGCCGCACCATCATAGTTTGCAAAGCCCTGGTTTTCCCATGAATCCGGCACTGTGACGGGATACCACGCAGAATCATTGAAATCAACTGCAGCCCAGGTAGAGTCATCGCCAATATTAAACATCCATGTTCTCTCCAGAGGAATATCAGAGTAAGAGATCGATATGAGCAGCAAGTTTACGAGGAGGATATTGACATATTTCATAATAGTAAAATTACATTAATTTCCTGAAAAACTCAAAGCCGGATTTGATTATTTAAATATCTTTTTCAATCGCTAATAGATGATGTTTAATTTCAATACCGGCGCTAAAACCGGTTAAACGTCCGTTCTTGCCAATCACACGGTGACAGGGAACCAGAAACGGAACGGGATTATTATGAAGCGCTCCGCCGATAGCGCGGGCGGCTTTTGGCTTATCGCACCAGTTGGCAATGTCTCCATAGCTGACAACCGTGCCGAATGGTATCAGCCAGGTCCAAAAGAGCGCCTGCAGCATAAAGTTGGATTTTATAAAGAAAACATTAATTGGTGGAATGTTAAATTCTGTTCCATGTTTTAAATATGTATCAATTTCACTGATAAGACGCAATGAAAAACCGGGAGGGTTTTCAGATTGTGGGTTTACTCCAGTCGCTCTGATCTTTTGATTGATATCATCGCAACTAAACGATATAGCAAGAATGGCATCTTCTGAACAGAATATATGGTAAGGAATTGTAGAACGACTCGATAATAAAAATGTCGCCAACGGTTTTTGGGGCGTCATTGTGAATCCAGCTGTGTGCTTCTGCTCAGAAAGCAATTTTCGACAGAAACCGCAATTCTTCCAATGCTGAAAATATAAACTTTCTTGATCTCGCCCAAGCTGGTGATTGACGATAGAATGTGCAATTGCCGTATTAAAATGTTTGTTTGCGGGAACCTGTTCCATAATAATAGTACAAAATACGAAAGGAAAACTTAAAATAGAAGTTTTTATTGCCATATTTGTTTTAAAACACTATCTTGATGTTTGTAATGATTAATAGGCATCTATAAATTTAGGAATAATAGGAGATTTTGTGACAGATAATCCCCTGATTGTGTACGATAAAAAAATTTTAAATTTCATAGAAGTAGGTAACTATAAACATGCGCTATGGGTTGCAGAAGAATCGTATGTGTTTTCGAAGACTCTTTTTGGGGACACTCATCTGGAAACAGCAAAAACACTCAATAATCTTGCCTGGGTTTACGACCTGTTGCAACGTTATGACGTGGCGGAAACATTTTACCTTCGGTCAGTCGGATTAAAGAAATCGATATATGGAAAATCTTCGGTAGAGCTAATACCAACTCTTGAGAATCTCATGTCGTTATATTTGTATCAAAAAAAATTCCGCGAGACCGAAAAGATACTGTATAACCTGATCGTAATAGTTGAGAGTAAAAAAGAACCATGGGTGTTTCGGAAGGCGGTGTATTTATGCCAACTGGCTGACTTGTATGAAAGACAAAGGCGCACAGCGAGAGCAGAAGATTATTATCATAAATGCGCCGCTTTTATAGAAAGCGTTATGTCATTTGATCATCCCAATCTTGGGCGGGTTTTTGCGAATATCGCCGATCATTATACGCGTGTTGAAAAGTATCCGCGCGCTCAATTTTATTATCAAAGAGCATATAGTATTTTAATTAAAAAATTATCAAAAAGGCATCCTGACCTTAAACATGTTATTGATGGAATGAATTTTATCCGATCTTATCTACCGGATTCGCAGACCGCACAAGGTCAATGAAGTGAGCGAAAGCGGCTTGGGGGTATATGTATTTACTGTATTTTTTAGCTGGTTTTATTCTACTCTACTACGGAGCTGGTTTCCTCGTTAGAGGAAGCTCTTCCATTGCTGTTTCTCTCGGTGTTAAAAAAATCGTTGTTGGTTTAACAATCGTTGCTTTAGGCACGTCGATGCCGGAGCTCGTCGTCAGTTTTTTTGCAGCGGTTAAAAAAGTAGACGATGTCAGCGTTGGCAATATCGTTGGCAGCAACCTGGCTAATATTTTGCTGGTGCTGGGCCTGTCATCACTAATCCGTCCAATTAAAGTTAAAAGAAGAATATTTTTGATCGATCTTCCAGTTCTGCTATTAATTACGCTGATGTTTGTTTTATTCTGCATGGACGGCAACTTAGAGGGTCATGAGGGCGCGCTTATGCTGATCGTATATATTGTGTATATGACCTTTATTATTGCTAACCGGAAAGTTCGTAATAGCGCAGATATCGATCTGGTCCCGATGGAAAAGGGACATATTATCAGAAATATATTTCTCACTGTGTTGGGTTTGTTGGGACTCATAATCGGAGGACAACTGACGGTTAGAGGGGCAATTGGTCTTGCGCGAGCCGCGGGAATCTCAGAGCTGGTCATTGGATTGACTATCGTTGCCCTTGGCACATCTCTACCGGAGCTGTTTACCAGCGTTGTGGCGGTGATTAAAAAAGAAGATGAAATTTCAATTGGCAATATTATTGGCAGCAATCTTTTTAACACGGCTTTTGTGCTGGGCATCGTACCAATGGTTTATTCGTTAAAAATAGATGCGCATGTGATTCGTTTTGAGAATGTTTTAATGTTGTGCATAACGGTCCTATTTGCTGTACTTCTCTTTATCGGGCGCCGTCTTTCGCGGCTCGAAGGATTGATTTTATTACTGTTTTACGTTTTATTTATCCTGAATCTTGGTTTTAATTTCATTTAAACACATTTATACAATATGAAAATTGCCTTATATCAATTTGCTCCATTATGGGGAAACGTTCCGGGAAATTTGAAGAAAATTGAATCAATATTGTGCAGTCATGCAAATATTGATTTGTGGATATTACCCGAATTGTGTACAACGGGCTATCTGTTTAACTCAAAAGTAGAGATCGGTTCTGTCTCGGAACCGTTCCCGGGTGGCCAAACAAGCTCATGGCTTAAGTCTATCACAAAACGCCTGAATGCGTCTGTAATAATGGGTGTTGCAGAAAAATGTAAAGAAAAACTTTATAACAGCGCTATTGTTTTTGACAATGGCTTTCACGTTGGCGCTTACCGAAAGATTCATCTATTTGATAATGAAAAAAATCTCTTCGATCCCGGTAATGAAGCGCCGGAGGTTTTTACAGTTCGTGGTGTAAGGATCGGTGTTATGATATGTTTTGACTGGATCTTTCCGGAGGCTGCCAGGACACTGGCGCTGAATGGCGCCCAGATTATAGCGCATCCGGCGAACCTGGTGTTGCCCTATTGTCCCGACGCAATGGTCACGAGAAGCATTGAAAACAGGGTCTTTACGGCGACGGCTAACCGAATTGGGACAGAGAGATTATCGGACGGGCAACAATTAACATTTATTGGCAATAGCCAGGCGACCAATATCTTCGGAAAACGCCTTGGGCAGCTTTCCAAAGACCGGGAAGGCGTTTTAATATTCGATATTGATCCGGCTGAATCAAACAGTAAATCCATTACCCAAAATAATGATTTGTTCATGGACCGGAAGCCTGAATTGTATCGCTTAAATTAAGGAGAGGTTAATATGCAACGAGTTGTTGTATCTGGTTACAGGGAAAGCTGGAAGCGTAATATCACTTCAAATCGATATAGAAAATAATCACATAAATTTAAAACGGCTGATAGGAGATCCGGTATGAGACCCACGATTGAATTTTTAGGTAAAAATTTGATTCAACAGATTGTTTCTGAGGCATATCAGATTCTTTGCACTTTAGGCATTGAAATACATAATAAGAATGTATTGGAAATATTTTGCGATCATGGAGTAGAAGTAGATGTCGATAAAAACCACGTCATTTTTAAAGAAGATATTATTCAGAAAGCCCTAAAATCAGCGCCAAAATCGTTTAAACTTTATGATGTAAATGGAAATGAAACAAATGATTTTTCAGGCTATAATGTACATTTTACTCCCGGCTCGACTTCTATAAATGTTCTGGATTATAAAACAAAACAAATTCGCAAACCGGTTACTGATGACTATATAAATTATGTAAAAGTTGTAAGTCAACTTGAACATATTGCTTCCCAGAGTACGGCTTTAATACCGGCAGATGTTCACGAGAACATTTCTGATAGTTACCGGCTGTTTTTGAGCTTACTCTATTGTGAAAAACCAGTTGTAACTGGAACCTTTACAATAGATTCTTTTGAAATTATGA
Organism: Fidelibacterota bacterium; assembly: GCA_016783665.1. Taxonomy (GTDB): domain Bacteria; phylum Fidelibacterota; class UBA2242; order UBA2242; family UBA2242; genus UBA9312. The sequence goes on from JADHWC010000016.1 coordinate 8,829, forward strand.
AGGATTTTCAGCTTGCGGTTCGTGGTACGGAAAAAGCACTTAAGGAGAAACCATTAACAGTATTTTCCTGCTGCCCGACATCACCCTTAAAATGGAGCGATGTAACCTCACAAAATGTCGTCGATTGCGCCCGTTATTCAATTCCCGTAGAATTTATTTCCATGCCGCTGGCAGGCTTTATGGCGCCGGTTACTCTTGTTGGGACTTTGATTCAGCACACCGCCGAGACTCTTAGTGGAATCGTTATTAGCCAGCTGACAAATCCGGGCACTCCAATGTTGTATGGCGGTTCTCCTGCGATTTTCGATGTTCGCTTTGAAACGACTCCCATGGGCGCTATTGAAACGATGATGATAGACTGTGCATATAATGAAATCGGTAAATATCTGGGGCTTCCAACTCAGGCTTATATTGCACTAAGCGATGCCAAACAACTTAATGCCCAGGCGGGACTCGAATCAGGAATAGGCGCTACTCTTGCCGCATTAGCAGGAATTAACAATATATCCGGGCCCGGGATGCTGGACTTTGAAAGTTGTTTTAGCATTGAGAAATTAGTGGTGGATAACGAAATCTGTAAACAAGTCCTGAGGTTAGTAAAAGGAATAGAACCCAAAGAAGATTTTCCGGCCCTTCCAATTTTTGAAGAATTGTTAAAAGAGAAACACCTCCTGATTTCAGAGCACACCCGGAAATATTTAAGAGAAGAGCACATTTTTCCAGGACCGGTTATTAATCGTGCAAACCGGGCTCGCTGGAAAGAGATGGGAGAATTCATACTGGAGGAAAGAGCCCACATGGAAGTTGAGGAGTTGGTTAATAGTTACAAGCCCTCTACTCTTGCAGAAGACACTAAAAAGGTACTGATCAATCTTATGGAAAAAGAGGGTGAGAAATATGGACAGACAAGTTTACCTGACCGGCATTGAAATGGAATAATGGAGAATTGTAGAAACAACAAGATCAATTATATTTACAGTAAAGGTGAAACGAATGAAGATTTTAAAGCAAGTAGCGGAATACCTTGAAAAGGGAGATAGGGAAAGGGTTTATGAATTAACAAGACAGGCGATAGAACAAAATGTCTCTGCCAGGCAGATTTTGGATGAAGGTTTGATTGCAGGGATGAAAGTGGTCGGCGACCGTTTTAGAAAACATGAAATATTTCTTCCTGAAGTGCTGATGGCGGCAAGAGCCATGAATGCAGGGATGGATTTGATAAAACCACTTTTTATTAAAGAGGGAGTTACCGCTATAGGTAAAATCGTTATTGGTACCGTTTATGGGGATCTCCACGATCTTGGTAAAAACCTGGCGGGGGTTATGCTAAAAGGCGCCGGTTTTGATGTGATAGATCTGGGTAATAATGTTCCGGCTCAAAAGTTTGTAGAGACAGCTGAAAAAGAAAATGCAACCGTGATCGGTATGTCAGCTCTATTAACAACCACCATGATGGAAATGAAAAATGTAACCAATCTTTTAAAAGATAAAGGATTGGATAAATCAATAAAAACGATTATTGGTGGCGCGCCGGTTTCTGAAGAATATGCAAAATCTATTGGAGCGGACGCATATGCTTATGACGCAGCTAGCGGAGTAGAACTGGTGAAGCAGCTTGTCTGAAGTGAATGAAATTTACCGTAGAACCAGGAGAATATGAAGACACGGTCATAAATGTTATGTGTCTTCGTTAGATTAAACGGAAGAATTCCCCGATGCTTGCGTCAGGGTAGTTCCTTTAGTATTCATATAAAATTCGAGAATTATCTATGATGTTCGAGTCGTGTGATAATTATGAAAAAGCCCTGCGTGAAGAGCAACGCCGGATCAGGTGGCTGCAGATTTTTACCGATAATGTCTGCCGGAGCTTGTTGCAAAAAACCATGAATGAGCCGGAAGCTCTGGAATACCTGAGCCGCGTTAAAACATTGATACTGGAGAAATTTCCGGAAAAAGAGGAGCAATATCGCATGATTTATGAACGCCGTTTTAAACGAATATTGCTTCGAAAAGGAATTGCGCTTTCATTATATTAAAAAGGTGAAAATAAAGGAAAACGGAATTATGGAACGTGAAAAAGCATGGACATTATTGACTACATACACAAAAACAGATAGTTTGATCAAACATGCGCTGGCTGTTGAAGCTGCGATGCGGTTTTATGCAAAACATTATGGAGAGGATGAAGATTACTGGGGAATAGTCGGGCTTCTGCACGACTTTGATTATGAGGCATATCCGGATGAGCAAAACCATCCTTATCGTGGAAATGAAATTCTTGAAAAAGAAGGATACCCGGAAGAAATGCGCCGCGCTATTATGGGACATGCATCGTATACCGGCGTGCCCCGGGATACGCTTTTGGCGAAAGCGCTTTTTGCCGTTGATGAACTTGCGGGATTCATAATAGCGGTTGCTCTGGTGCGCCCGTCTAAAAGCATTCACGACGTCAAACCCAAATCGGTCAAAAAGAAATTTAAAACAAAAGCCTTTGCCGCCAAAGTCAGCCGGGAAGAAATATTGCAGGGGATCCGGGAACTGGGCGTAGATGAGACCGAGCATATTCAGCGGGTAATTGACGCCCTGAAGACAGTCGCCGATGAAATTGGCCTGGAGGGCGAAATCTCACCGGAATAATTCTTCATATTTGTTAAACTCGATAATTTTAGTTAATATTCGACTGGGAAACGTCTCATTCAGAAATGAGTGGGTAAAGATAAATTTTTCTCTAGTTAAGGAGAGATTCTGACTTTTCATAGGCAGGCCGAGAACTGCCATTCCATCATTGAGCAGGAAATTTTACCTGTTGTAGGAAAACCGGGGCGCTATACCGGCAATGAAGTCAATATCCGGCGCAAGGATTTTTCTCAAGCCCAATCGTCTATAGTGTTGGCGTATCCCGATGTCTATGATGTGGGAATGTCATATTATGGATTTCAAATTTTATATCATATTCTCAACCGGGAAAAGACCATTATCGCCGACAGGGTTTATGCTCCATGGACCGATTTTGAACAACAGCTGCGAGCACGATCGCTAGCTCTTTACGGTCTTGAATCAAAGGCGCCGGTTCGCCAATTCGATGTGCTGGGGTTCACTCTTCCTTATGAATTAACGACCACTAATGTTTTGAATATTCTTGATCTGTCGCAAATATCAGTTCGATCGGAGGAACGAAATGATCATGACCCCATTGTAATAGCCGGCGGGTGTAATGCATATAATCCTGAGCCATTAGCGCCCTTCATCGATGTGTTTGTAATCGGAGATAGTGAAGATATTATTGTGCCGCTGGTGGAATTTATCGCCAAGCGCAAAAAAAAAGGAGTTCCCCGACAGGGCATTCTGTATGATATGGTCCTGGAATTTAAGGGACTCTATATTCCCCGGTTTTATACCAATCAGACCATTTCCGAAAACGGTTTTATTCTTCCTCGCCCGATCAGCGCTGATATTCCCGATCGAATAATCTCTCAACGCGTCCCGTTTCTAAAGGCTGATTATTTTCCCGAAAAACCGATAATTCCACTGATAGAAATCGCCCAGGACAGACTCGTGGCGGAACTCATGCGTGGCTGCACCCAGGGATGTCGTTTTTGTCAGGCTGGCATGATTTATCGTCCGGTCCGAGAACGTTTGCCGGAAGAGATCAAGCTACAGATTGAAAACTCTCTCCGGGCTACGGGATATGAAAACGTGTCTCTCCTGTCTCTTTCGTCTTCGGATTATAATGGAATGGAGGAATTGATTGACGGTATCTCGGGACTATTGGATTGCCGGAGAATAGGGCTGTCATTACCGTCGTTACGCCTGGATAGTTTTTCGGAAGAGATAGCCTATATTGCGCGGAAAACACGTAAATCCGGTCTAACCTTTGCTCCCGAAGCCGGAACGGAGCGGTTGCGCCGGGCTATTAACAAAAAAATTACAGAAGAGGATTTAATTCGCTCTGTGGAAATCGCTCTTCAATATGGCTGGCGGTCATTAAAATTGTATTTTATGCTGGGTTTACCAACCGAAACGGATGAAGACATCCTGGCAATTGCGAGCCTGACAGATACAATTTTACAACACAGCAAAAAACGCCTGTCCCTGAATATTACATTATCCACATTCGCCCCCAAGCCTTTTACGCCCTTTCAATGGGAAGCACAAGACAGTCGGGAAGAAATTCAAAGAAAACTGGATATATTAAAACCGCTGCTGAAGAAATCAAGACGCGTAAAAGTAATGGCGCGCAATCCGTTTTATTCTCAACTTGAGGGAGTGTTAGCCAGAGGAGATCGAAAGATCGCCGATGTGATTTACGACGCCTGGACATTGGGAGCGCGGTTTGATTCATGGCGTGAGTTTTGCGACCCGGCAATCTGGGAAAAAGCATTTGAAAAGAATAATATTGACCATAAAAAATATATCTGTAAACGAAATGAAGACGAGATACTACCCTGGGATCATATTGATTCGTTGATTGAGAAAAACTTTCTGCTGAAAGAGCGAGAAAAGGCATACCGTGGAGAGATTACACCGGATTGTCGCGACGGATGTGTTGGGTGCGGTGTGTGTGACCCGGAACATTTGTCTATGAACCTCGTGCAAAAATCATATGCAGATCGGAAAGAAGAAAAAGCGGAAGAAGTAGTAATTGATGAACAACGAATTAAGTACCAGATCCGTTATCGAAAAAACGGTTTGGTTCGATTTATTTCTCATCTGGATATAATGCGAGTATTTCAACGGGCATTACGCCGGGCAGATCTGGATCTTGCATTTACTCAGGGGTTTAATAAGCGTCCAATGATCTCCTCCGGGTATCCCCTGCCCCTTGGATATTCATCTGAAGACGAATACCTCGAAGTTGTATTGAAAAGTGAAGCCAAAGATATTGTTAATCGTTTAAACGAGCAATTACCTGTTGGTATGATGATTGAGTCAGCATCAATAATACCGCTGAAATCCGCCTCAATATTCTCAAGGGTAGAGGGTTTTGATTATGAGATTCAGGTTTTTCATACTTTACCCAGTAACTTCAAGACGAAAGTTCAGATGTTTTTGAAATGTACGGAAATATTGGTTGAACGCGTTAGAAAAGACCGGAAGAAAGTAATTAACGTCCGCAAGTTTGTCAACACTATCAAGGTGGTCGATCAACGAATCTTGTTGTCAATGCGCGTGTTAGATGGACAGACAGCCCGTCCGGGAGAGATTTTGCCGGAGCTGGGCATTAACGAACATATACATATTTGCTGCAAAAAGACTCATTTGCAGGCAAATTAATTTTAGATTAGGAAAAAATATGGAAAAACAGATTTTAATAAGTGAAACAAGCAAAGAAACCCGCATAGCTATTCTAGAGGACAAAGAGCTGGTGGAATTTTTTGTGGAGAAACCGGAACGAACCAGAATGTTGGGCAATATTTATAAAGGAAAAGTTGAAAACGTCGTTGATGCCATACAGGCGTCATTTGTAGATATTGGGTATCATCTTAATGCATTTCTACCTTTTTCAGAAATGGATGATTCCGCAACAATCGCTTCGATGATCGGAAGCATCGATCGAGATGAAGATGAAATAGGCTCTCCGCGACCAAGGCGCAGAAAGCCACAGAAGGAACGACGGACGCTATTAAAGACCGGGCAGGAAATTCTGGTGCAGATCATCAAAGAATCTTTTGCCCAAAAAGGACCGAGGGTGACTACGGACATCTCGATCCCGGGACGATTTTTGGTGCTTGTTCCGAATGCGGATTATATAGGGATCTCAAAAAAGATTTGCAAGCGGGATGAAAGGAAGCGATTACGGAAAATCGCCCAGAAGCTAAAACCAGATAAATTTGGGCTGATCATTCGTACCGTTGCCGAAGGCCATGACGAGAAAATTCTAAAGAGTGATTTGGAAAACCTGATGGAGAAATGGGCAGAATTGGAAGCCAGCGTTAAAATCGACCCGGCGCCGGTGTGTGTTTATCGTGATATGGAAATTACATCTACTATCATCCGGGACCTACTGACATCGGATGTGGATAAAATTATCGTCGACACTAAGGTTCTTTATAAACGGCTCCATGCATATATTAAAAGCGTCTCGCCACAGTTTATCAGGAAGATAGAATATCACTATTCCCGCAATCCAATGTTTGATGAATACAATATCGAGAAAGAATTTAATAAATCTCTGAATAAAAAAGTGTGGCTAAAATGTGGCGGTTTTATAGTTATCGAACACACTGAAGCAATGACGACGATAGATGTTAATAGTGGGAAATTTATTGGCAAAAAGGATCACGAAAAAAATTCGCTGAAAATCAATCTTCAGGCAGCAAAAGAAATCGCCAGGCAATTGCGGCTCAGAGATATTGGCGGTCTGATCGTCATTGATTTTATTGATATGGAAGAGGGTGAAAGCAGAAAAAAGGTTTTTCTGGAAATAAAAAGAGAGCTTCAGGGCGACCGCGCAAAAGTTGCGCTCTCTCCCATCTCAGATTTTGGTTTGTTGGAAATGACCCGCCAGCGCACCCGGTTAAATCTGCTCTACAGTGTCAGCGAGGAGTGTCCGCTCTGTCATGGGTCCGGTCGCATTTCCTCTAAGGAATCGGTAGTTACCAAAATTGAGAGTTGGTTTAGGAGGTTTAAGGTAAAATCGCGGAGCAAGCGCCTCGCAATCCATCTGCATCCCGATATGGTGGAATATTTAAGAGAATCGACCAACAATCTAATGCGAAGAATTCAGTGGAAAAACTTACTCAGAATAAAAATTGTGGATGACAATTCAATCCCGATTGATGATTTTAAAGTACATTTATCTAAAACCGGCGACGATATTACCGACCAATATTAAACTTGACAAATCTCCGGGGATTCTCTAAATTTGCAAGCCTTATTGAAGACCAAGATAAGAAAGATTTATGAAGAGTGATCTGTATGCCATAGCCGAAATATCCGGTGATCAGGTAGTTCTGGAAACAGGAAAAAAAATAGCAGTGCCCAAACTGGATATCGAAGCGGGTCAAGAATATACAGTCGATTCTGTGTTATACCTTAGAGAAGGTGATAATGTTAAGATTGGCAAGCCGCACGTAAAGGGCGCTAAAATTAAAACGATTATTGTTGAACATAAACGTCTTCCAAAGATTATTGTCTTCAAGAAAAAACGCCGTAAAGGTTATAAGGTAAAAAAGGGTCATCGTCAGCCCTATACCCTTTTGGAGGTTACCGGTCTGAAAGTGGAAGCCAAGGCACAACCCAAAAAGACCGTTCCCAAAGTTCAAGAGAAAAAAGAAGACGTAGCGAAGCAGGACTAGGAGTTATATACAATGGCACATAAAAAAGGTGTTGGTAGTTCAAAAAATGGTCGTGACAGCAATTCCAAGCGTCTCGGTGTTAAACGCTATGGCGGTGAATTCGTGACGGCAGGTTCAATTATTCTCCGCCAGCGCGGTACCAGAATTCATCCGGGTAATAATGTCGGAATTGGAAATGACCATACTCTTTTTGCTCTAACTGACGGTGTTGTGACATTTGTGCGAAAAAGTCGCGATAAAAAAGCTGTCAGCATTTTAAATTAAATCGATCCCGCAATTTCAAATAATAAAGAGCGGACCCACTGCTCTCTTTGTTGGTTGCGGGGTTGTTTATTTTCCTTCAAAAACAACTTTAATTTTCATATACTTTATTTTCACGACGGAATTGAATCCAATGAGGAGCTGCTATGAACGAACAAGGACGAGAGCAATTTGAAAGTGAACGTCGGTTTCTAAATGATCTGGTGATGAAATACAGTAGTAAAACCACAAAACGTTTTTTTAATCTGGACACACAGGTTTTCGCGGACGGCGCACTCGACCGGAAAACCAAGGAGATGCTGGGACTGGTCGCGTCTCTTGTTTTACGCTGTGATGATTGCATTAAATATCATTTGATCCGGTGTCATGAGTGCGGAACTTCTGATCAGGAAATTGAAGAGGCAATTGCAGTCGCTTTGATTGTGGGAGGATCGATCACTATTCCCCATATTCGTCGCGCCGTCTCATTTTGGGACAACCTGAACAACAATAAATAATTACTGTGAATTGAGCCATAAAAGCAGCTTGTTTAGCTCGTTTGTGTTTCGCAGGAAGTACTGCGCCTCTGTTTTGCGCCCTATATTTTCCCTCAATAATACAGAATAACCATACAGATTTACCTGTTTGAAAGCGGGCTCGTCATTTCGTTCAGCGCCAAAATAACTTATCACAGGCAAAAGACCATGAAGGCGAGGCAGCAACTCGAAAATTTTAGCGAAGCACTGACCTTTATTCCACTTATCTGTCGGAATAATGTGAATTTGTGTAGTCTGCTGAACGATTGAGAGATGCGTGTCTCGTAAAGCGTGTTGCAGAATGAGAGACAGCCGTTGAAACAGTACCGCATCGTTTTGGGGTGTGCGAATTCGGAGCCCGAGGCCATTGAGCATAACATTATCTTTTGCCCACGTTGGGCCAATCTCCATCTGGATCGTTGAAAATGTGTTTTCCAGTTGGTGACGGATAAGCCCTAATTTTGGAAACGTCCATGAAAAATCCGGACCGTCAATTTCAAATCCGGAACTGCCTGTAATAATAATATTTTCCGCGTCGGATATTTTTTGCAGTTCATTAAGCGGATTGCGGCTGATTATTCCCGAGCATAGGCTGGGAACTTTTGAAATTGAGATAATTCTTTCGAGGATCGTTGATTTTTCCCGCGGGTTTTGGGCAACAATGTCATCATAATTAAAAAAAAAGCAAAGTAATTGCTTGCGTGCAAGAGATTTTGAAAATTGGAAAATTTCGTTCAAAAAGGGATGCAAATTTTAGTCGCTCAATGTGTGTTTGGAAACACTAAAATATTTACCGAGATTTATTTATATAAATAGTATGAATAAGTCTGTTCATAAAACATCTGCCGGTCGGCATTCCAGCTTTCGATTAAATCAGCAATCGGAGCGTTCTGTATCAGTGCGTTGCGCAATTTATCACTTCCGTACAACCGATCAATTCCTGATTTTAAGCGGAATCTGTCAGGATACAACGCCTTGGTTTTTTCAAGAATAAGCGCCATTGCCCGAACCGGCATAAATTGGTCGCGATCGGTGACATTTACCCGCACACCACTACATAGCTGGTTTTTGTATTTGGGATTATAGGCAACATGAGGAATCGTTATCGGGATATATGTGACTGGTTCGAACGTGACTCCGGCAAGCCCCATATCATTGAGTGATTCGGCGTAAGATTTTTCATCGATCCACGGAGCGCCAAATTGTAAAAAGGGATCTTCGGTTCCGCGCCCTTCTGATAAATTGGTTCCTTCCAGGAGGCAGAAGCCGGGATATACCGTCGCTGTGCCAAGATGTGTCATGTTAGGCGAAGGCGATATCCACGGTAAATCGGTTTCATCATACCAGAGTTGCCTGTTCCATCCTGCCATTTTAATAACAGTCAAGTCAGCTTTCGCGCTGTCTTTGAGACGCCCATCTCCATTGATCCAGCGAGCCAGCTCTCCGATGGTCATGCTATAACGGATTGGAATTTTATGATGACCCACGAAAGATTGAAAGTTCATATCCAGCAAAGGTCCCTCGATCCGGTCACCCCGTACTGGATTAGGTCTATCGAGCACAACAAACGGAATCTCCTTTTCGGCGGCGCTTTCCATTGCCAGCGACATTGTTGTGATATAAGTATAGAAACGGGCGCCAACATCCTGGATATCATAGACCAGTACATCAACACTATCAAGCATTTCACTGGTTGGTTTGCGGATTTCCCCATATAGACTGTAAATAGCGGCTCCGGTTTTTTCATCTGTATCATCGTTGATTTTTTGCCCGTCGGCGTACATTCCCCGGAATCCATGCTCTGGCCCGAAAATTGCCGTCACCTGACAAACACCGCTATCATGAAACAGGTTGACAATATGTTTACCGGTTTTATCACAGGCCGTATGATTGCAGATGATCCCGACCCGCTTACCGGCAAATTGGGTAAATTGTTTTTCAACGACAATATCCAATCCCGTTTTCACGGTAGCTTTAGGCATTGTTGATTGACACGAGAGGACGCCGCAGAGCAGGACGGCAAAACCAATAGAGAACCTGAGTTTTAATAAATACATTTGAATAATGTGATGATTAAATTGTTTTTTTATATAAGCAAAAGCCCGACCGTTTAGTCGATCGGGCAATTAAATTATTCCGGGCTAATTGCTTCAGTTGGACAGACGTCAACACATGCGCCGCAATCAGTACAGAGAGTGGGATCAATAACATAGATATCGCCCTCGCTGATCGCATCTACCGCACATTCGGGTATACATACGCCGCAAGCAATGCATTCGTCGCTAATCACATGAGCCATCGTAATTATCTCCTTATAATTGGTTGACAAAAATCGGCAGAATTTAAATATAATCTTTTGCATAGGCAACAATTCCCGGACAATACTTTTTAAAATTTAAATGGAATTCCGTAGATTACGGGCGATTTTCCCGAAAAACCAATAGAAGAAGGAGCAGATTAAAAAATGACAGAACAGATAAAAAAAACATTAAGGGATTCAAAGACGGCGCGGTGGGCAGCATTGGGGATTATTTCTTTTACAATGCTAACCGGCTATTTCCTTGCTGATGTTATGGCGCCGCTAAAACCGTTACTCGAAGAGCAACTTCTATGGACAAGTACCGAATACGGGTTATTTACCAGCGCTTATGGCTGGTTCAATGTTTTTCTGCTGATGTTGATCTTAGGCGGGATAATCCTCGATAAAATGGGGGTTAGGTTTACCGGTTTGGGGGCAGCTACTATCATGGTCGTCGGTACAGCAATTAAATATTGGGCAATCAGCACAACTTTTCCTGAAGGCGCTACCATCCTGGGCATAAAAAGTCAGATAGCCTTTGCAGCCTTTGGTTACGCTATTTTTGGTGTAGGCGTCGAAATTGCAGGTATTACAGTTTCAAAGATTATTGTTAAATGGTTTAAAGGAAAGGAACTAGCCCTTGCTATGGGGCTTGAAATGTCCACCGCACGAATGGGGACCTTGTTAGCCATGGCTGTTCCCGTGCCAATTGCAAAGCATTTCCACGATGTTTCGGCGCCTATCCTGCTATGTTTGATCATGCTGGTTATTGGACTGATCTCTTTCTTTATTTATACTTTTATGGATAAAAAGCTTGAAGCTTCAAATGCGGGTATTGATGATGAAGACGAGGAGGCGTTCCGTCTTTCCGACATAGGTTTAATCGTTAAAAACAAAGGTTTCTGGTATATCGCAATCCTTTGTGTATTGTTTTATTCAGCTGTTTTTCCATACCTAAAATATGCAGCTGACTTAATGGTAAATAAATATGGCGTTGACCCTGAATTTGCCGGGCTTATTCCGAGCCTGCTCCCATTAGGGACTTTGTTCATGACGCCTTTCTTTGGAAATCTTTACGACCGAAAAGGCAAAGGCGCTACAATTATGATAATCGGTTCAATCATGCTTATTTTTGTTCATGCTGTGTTTGCCATCCCGGGACTTGATAATTATCTGATAGCCATTGTACTCGTAATTATACTTGGAATCGCATTCTCGCTTGTACCTTCCGCCATGTGGCCGTCAGTGCCGAAAATCATACCTGAAAAACAGCTAGGCACAGCTTATGCATTGATTTTCTGGGTACAAAACTGGGGATTGATGGGCGTTCCGTTACTAATCGGTTGGGTACTTGATAAATATTGCATCACCAGCGAAGAATTTATTGATGGCGGAAAAATCGTTCGTTACGATTATACATTGCCAATGATCATTTTCACGGGTTTTGGTATACTTGCATTGATCTTCGCCTTCCTGCTTAAAGCGGAAGATAAGAAGAAAGGCTACGGCCTGGAATTGCCGAATATACAACGATAATAATTGAGTATATGCAAAAAAAGCCCTCTTTTAAGAGGGCTTTATTGTATTTAAGTCAATATCAGGAAGTTATAACATCACGACGCGGAGCATCACGGCGAGATTTTTCTTGTTTGTGCGAGGCGCCACCAGGCCTTCGTTACGATGGTCCACCGTCGTAAAGTAAATTCTATCAGACATTCTTTGGATATTGTTATCTTATGATTAAATTATTCGTGTGATAACAAGGAGGAAAGATGTTTTATAATCGTGAAAAAGAAATGAAAATATTAAATGAACGGCTGCAATCAAAAAAAAGCGAATTAATAGTTTTTTATGGTCGCCGTCGCGTTGGTAAAACAGAATTAATCAGACATTTTTTCAAGAATCATTCTCATATTTATTTTATGGCTGACCAACGAAATACAATTGAACAACTTGAGATTGTTTCATGGTTGCTCGCGGAACATTTTCAGGATGAATATATATCTTCAAATCCAATACGTAATTGGGAACAATTTTTCACTTATTTAAAATCCAGAAATTTTTCCGAAAAGTTAGTATTAATTTTTGATGAATTCCCGTATCTGGTCGAATCAAGTCCGGAACTTCCCTCTATCATACAAAGGCATTGGGATAATTGGCTTAAAAAACGCAGCATGTTTTTTATTTTATGCGGATCATCCATGAGTTTCATGGAAAAGAAAGTCTTGAGCTACAAAAGTCCGCTATATGGCAGACGCACAGGTCAAATTGAGCTGCGACCGTTTAATTACATTAATGCAGCCGAAATGCTCGGATTAAAGCCTTCGGAGAAACTTATTCAGTTTCTCGGCGTTTTCGGAAATATTCCCGCTTATCTTGAGCTGGCAAATCCCGGAAAATCTATTTGGCAAAACATTATGGAACAAATAATTCCGGTTGACAGGTTTCTTCACAATGAAGTTCGTTTTCTGCTGATGCAGGAATTGCGAACTCCCCAAAATTATTTCGCTATAATGCGGGCAATCTCACGGGGAAAAGTCAAAATTAACGAAATAGTTCAATCAACTCAACTGGACCGGGGTATTGTAGGTAAATATTTAAACAATTTAATTGAATTAAGAATTATTGAAAGACGTGTTCCGGCAAATGAAAATCCGCTTAAAAGCCGTAAGGGTATCTATGTAATTAAGGACAACTTTTTTCGTTTTTGGTTTAGATTCATTTATCCTTATTTAACATATATTGAGGACGGTCGCGCCAATATTGTTATGCAAAAAATAAAGGCAGATTTTTCAACATATCTGGGAAATATTTTTGAAGAAGTATGCCGGGAATTTTTAAAACAGAATCCGGATATTATTCCATTCGATTATGAACGGATAGGCGCATGGTGGGATAGAAATGAAGAGATTGATATTTTAGCGTATAATAAAAATGGCGAAACCTTAATTGGGGAGTGTAAATTCAGTAACAAAAAGGTCGGCGTTAATATATTGGATAATTTGAAACGGAAGGGGAAACTTATCGAGGGCTGCAATCAAGAAAAAAGCTATATTCTTTTTTCAAAATGTGGTTTTACAGATGACATGAAAACAATCGCCGGAAAAGAGAATGTGATATTAGTGCAGCTTAGCGATATGTGAAAAAATATGGTTTGCCTTTACCTTATAGTTACGGCAGTTTTCCGGGATAACGCCACGATATTCTTTCATGTAAAACGACTAAACATTAACCACTCCTGTCGTGCTTACGGCACAGGCAGGCAATTCATTGAGTGGCAAAGAGAAAACCAGCAAGAGTCCGAATTCATTCGGCGGCATTTTCATTATCAACCGGCTAAAGTCGTGTCAACAGAATTAGAAAAAGCAATATCATCAAATAAAGAGACTGTGTTAGAAGGCGTAAAATTAATAAAATATGTCGCATTTCGATTAAACTCAATGTGACACTTTATTTTAGTTTTTATTACAGTGATCACCATCGTAATAAATATAACGTCATATAATTTCCAATATCAGGAAACATCTTCCTTGATAATCTTCAGGAGTTCATGCATCTCTTTGGCGGGCTGATAATTCGGGTCAGTCTTTTCCCATACTTTTCGGGCGATTTCCAAATGTTCCAGCGCTTTGTCCTTTTCGCCTGTATCAATATGCACGCGCGCCATTTCGCAATGAGCCGGAGCGTAATTAGGAAATATTTTGAGCGTTGTTTCCAAAAATTTGCGTGACTTAGACGATTCACCCAATAATCTGTAACATCTGGCGATATCAGTCAGAATAGTAACATTTATCGGTTCATATTGCAACTGTTGTTGATATTTCATAACTGCATTTATATAATCTTCCCTCAATTCACTGATCTTGCCTTGTGCATGACAGACGATATTCATCTTATTCTCATCGGAAAATATCCTGATTACCCCTAAAGCAGCTTCAATATATTTTTCAGTTTGTTCAATATCCTTCATTTCCAGGTACATATCAAGATAGCCGAAAGTGAGGTATTTCGCCCAGGGCTGCGACAGCTTTCCATGAAAATCGGCAAGTTGCTTAAAACCTTCGGAAGAGTTATCATTGGCAACATACAGGCCAAATGACATATCGGAAACCTTATTAATCATTAAATCTACGGAGTTTAAATATTTTGCCAATTCTGTAAATTTCTTGTTTCTGTTGTCAAAAGCCCGCTCTATTTGTCCTCTTTCATAATAAAAATACTGCAAAGCATCATAAACAAAATATTTTTCCTGGGGAGTTTTTGAACTTGCCAAAGCCAAATCAAACTGTTCCAAGGCTTTATCGTAGTTGCCAAGAATCGCCTCAATTAAACCAAATCGAACAAGAACGTTTATATCAGACGGATCAATTATTTGAGCATCGGTATAATATTTTTTGGCCTGTTCATAATCTCCCTTGATGAAGAACAATTCTCCAAGCGAGAAATAAGAGCTGGATTTTTTGGGGTATTCTTTTTTATGAAGCTTTAGATATTTCAGAGCCTCTTTAAAATCTCCTTTTGTGAGATAGATATTTCCAATATAACGAAGATAATATTTTCTCTGGGGATCAATTTCAAGGATCGTTTTGTATTCCTCGATGGCTTTATCGGGTAAGTTTTTCTTTAAAAGTTCTCTTGCAAGACGGAAATGTCCGCGAATATCTCTGGGATACAATTGAACCCACATATTCAATATGGCGAAAAGCTTATCAGGGTCTTCGGAAATCAGATAATATTCTTCTTTGACGAGAAACTGCAGATTTTCAGGCAACTTGTAAAGATACTGCATCGTGGTTTGCAGCTCTTTGCGGGCAAGTTCCGGCTTGTTCTCATTAATATAGGATTTATATAGCGCCCAATGTGCGATGGCAAATCCAGGAACGGTTCGAACGGCTTTTAAAAAATGGGGAGTAGCGTTTTCGAAATCATTCTTGAGGTTAATAAGATTGGCGCCGGCAATGTATTCTCTGAACGCTTCGGCTGAAGATGTGAGTATTTCACTTATTGGCAGATCTTCCACGCTTTCGATATGCCAGTCGGGAAGCCCCAAATCTTTTTTTAGATCAACACATATTTGATCGATAATAGAAAAAATATTAACATTTCTGATTGTGTGTTCAGATAATAGCCGCCCTCTTTTCGTTTCATATAGATAGGTGTTAACAATGAATGTGTCCTTCTGTACGGTAAAGGAACCGCCCAGAAAATATTCCCGCAGAATATCTTTGGCAATTTTCTTTTCCAGAGACATCGGCATCCGCATAGACTCGCTAAAACCGGCCTGTAAAATCTTTTGATAAATCATGTTATCATAAGCTGAATATACCGAGAAAAAGGGATCCTGATTCAAATCTAAATTGCAGCCTGCCATAAAAGCATATTGCAGCCATTCCAGTTCTTTGATGCCGGTTTCATTATCAAAAAAGAAGACAGCCAATCTTTTCTGGAAACCTGATTTGGGAATTTCTCTTTGAATAGTTTGACCGGCTTCGTTTTTTACGCTCACTTCTGTAGTGGCAGAACCCAGCTCTTTACCGCTAAAAATTGTGAAAATTAGAATGCCGGTAAAAATAACATTGATTGGAATTCCGATTTTTTCGGTACGCGTCCACTCATCGCGACCAGGTCTGCCGTGAAAATACGCCAGCATTCCCACGGTGGGAACCATCGAGATCAAGGTAATAAAGCTGAAATCAGTCAGATAAGGGGAGATCATATAGTGTTCCACGATCCAGCTGATAAACTCCAGAGTTGTCCAGCAGACACCCAGATAGATTAAGACAATCTGAGGGAAACGCCGGTCCAGCAGGTCCCTGAAGATAGTTGGTTTTTTATGATCCGTGTTGTCTGCCATATCGCTGCTTTACAATTCTATAAGACGGTGTTTCTATATGTTTTGTTGTCGATAACCATAAACATTTATTAATTGTAGTCAATATAAATAAATCATTTGCTTATGTCAAACGGGATTATCCTTGAGAACCATTAGAAAATGATCGATGTTTGCCTCCTTGAAAATCTTGCCGGTTACTTTAAACCCATGTTTGGCATAATAGTCACATAAATGCGACTGGGCATGCATTTTGAATTTTCTGTGCCCTCTCTCCCGGGCAATTTTCAACATATATTCGACTATTTTATGACCATATCCGTGATTGCGAAATTCTTTTCTTACGGCAATTCGTTCCAGTTTCGCCCACTCTCCGATAAATCGTATCCTGCCGGCAGCAACCGGCTCACCGTTGATTTCCCCTAATATATGAAGAGCGCTGTACTCATGTTCGTCCATCTCAATAGAATAGGCCACTTTCTGTTCATCCATAAACACGATGCCGCGTACAATAAAGACCTTGATGAGATCATCCGGATTTGTTACTATTTTAAACATGTTTCACCTTGGTCGATTGGTATAATATAACAAAAAACGGGAATGAAAACACTCCCGCTCTTGAAATATCGCTGCAAAGCTATTTATTTATCAAAGATTTTTCCGGGATTCAAGATGTAGTTAGGGTCAAAGGATTGCTTGATACGCTTCATCAATTCGATGGTTACAGGCTCCAGCGCCTGGTCGAGGAACTTTTTCCGTTTGTGTCCGATACCATGCTCGCCGCTGATGGTTCCGCCGAGGGCAACGGTTTTATCGTATAGATCAAACAAGATTTTAGGCAGACACACATTCCAATCGCCGATATCCATTTCCGGCTTCTTCACAATAGTCGCATGTAAATTTCCATCGCCGGCGTGACCATAGCATGGGATCAGCATATTGTATTTATTGGAGAGTGCTTTCAATTCGGGTAGTATTTTAGGAATGTTCGCAACGGGAACGACAATATCTTCCAGGCTCTGAACGGGCGAATAAACCATAAAGGCTTCCGCAATATTGCGCCGGATGCTCCAAACGCGTTCCTGGGTCGTATAATTATCAGCCACAAAGACATCGAGAGCGCCGTTTTCGAGACACAACTCGCCGATAGTTTCATATTCCTTTTCCAATTGTTCCATATTGTTTCCGTCCACTTCGATCAGCAGCATGGCGCCGGCGTCTTCATGTGGCAGATGTTCATTAAGGTAGCGATATGAGGTCTGGAAGGACAATTGATCCATAAATTCTATCGCTGTGGGAATAATCCGACCCATGGTTAAAATAATGGGCACCATTTTTATAGCGGCTTCGGCGTCCTGGAAGGGTACTAATAAATCGACTTTTTCGGATGGCAAGGGCTGTAGTTTGATGGTGATGTTGGTGAAAATTCCCAGCGTTCCTTCCGACCCAACCATCAGTTTGATCAGATCGTATCCAACCACGTTTTTTACGATCTTGCCGCCTAAGTGAATAATCTCTCCTTCGGGGGTAACAACTTCTAATCCCAGGATATAGCGGTCGGTTACCCCGTACTTCACGGCTTTGCCGCCGCCGGCGTTTTCGGCAACATTGCCGCAGATGTAACAGCTTTCGAGACTCATCGGATAGCCGGCAAACCAGAGACCGTCATCTTTTAGTTTATTATTCAGGTCGTTTGTGATCACGCCCGGCTCAACGACAGCGATCATATTATCGCGGTCGATTTCAAGGATCTCATTCATCCGCTCAAAAGACATAAGAATTCCGCCGAAAACGGGAACGGCTCCGCCTGACAATCCACTGCCGGCGCCCCGCGGCGTAACCGGTATTTTTTCACGGTTTGCTAGAAGCATTATTTGTGCAATTTCTTCGGCAGTGCGGGGTTTTACCACAACATCGGGCATGTGAGCGTATGCTTTTTCGGCGATCTCATCATGTGAGTAGGGCTCAAGTTTTTCGGGATCATCATGGATAATATACCGGGCGCCGAGGATAGTTGTTAATTCATTAATAATCGTCTGAGTGATTGCATTATATATTAATTTAGGCACCTTGGAACTCCTCTGTTTCTTGTCCTTTTTTGAGGGCTTGCAGCTTCTGTTTGAATAACGGCAATATTTCAAACAGATCGCCCACAATTCCAAAATCGGTGACATGAAAGATCTGAGCTTCCGGATCGTTATTAATTGCGATAATCGTTTCTGACGTTTTAATGCCGGCAAGGTGTTGGACAGACCCGGAAATTCCGGCGGCGATGTACAATTTTGGACTGACAGTCTTTCCGCTTAATCCAATCTGATGGGGATATGTCGCCCATCCCAGATCGACGGCATCTCTGGTGGCGCCGACAGCCCCGTTCAATAATGAAGCAATGTCATGAACCATTTTAAAATTTTCGTCCTTTTTAAATCCTTTTCCACCGGCGATAATGATTTCCGCATCCTGAATATTGCCGCTTTCTTCCGCGTTCTTCTTGAATCTTAGACGTTTTGTCCGGCTTTTCAAACGAACCGGATCGACTGTTTCATAAATAACTTCTCCGGTTCTTGAAGTGTCTGATTCAAGTGGTTTATTTGAATGAGGACGGACGGTTGCCATCTGGGGACGATGGTTCGGTGTTTTTATTGTAGCCAGGATGTTTCCCCCGATTGCCGGGCGGGTCTGGATAAGATTCCCCGTCCCTTCTTCAATATCGAGTCCGGTACAGTCTGCGGTTAAGCCGGTGTTGCATTTGATTGCCAGCGCCGGAGCTACCGTTCGGCCCGTTGTTGTTGCGCTGGCGATGAAAATTTCCGGTTTGTATTTATTTACCAGGTCCTCGATTGTGTTTACATACGGTTCGGGAAGAAATAATTCCAGTGCGGGATCTTCAACGATGATAACCTTATCGGCGCCCCTGTAAATGAGCTCCCGGATACCGTTATTATCGATCTTTTTTCCCAGGATGACAGCTATAAGATCTACCCCGAGTTTATCAGCAAGCGCCCGCCCGCGATTTAATAATTCATAAGACACTAATTTAATTTGTCCCTCTTCCTGTTCTCCTAATATCCAGACATCTTTATACGACATAATGGTTCTCCTCAGACAATTTCTTTTTCTTTCAGGAAATCAATCAAACGATCTACTGCGCCCTCGATCTCTTTTTCATCACGAGGCTTCAGGACTTGTCCGTTGCGGGTCACCTGTGGCTTGGAAATTTTAACTACCTGGGTTGGCGAGCCTTTCAGACCGAGATTTTCCGGTTTAGCATCGACATCTGCCGGTCCCCAGGTCCGGTTTTCCATTTTTCTGGCGCGTTGCTTTCCTCTGAGTGACGGTAGCCGCGGATAGTTGATTTCTTTAACCACGGTCAGCAGGCAGGGTGTTTCGATCTCCAGAATTT
This sequence comes from Fidelibacterota bacterium, assembly GCA_016783665.1. Classification (GTDB taxonomy): domain Bacteria; phylum Fidelibacterota; class UBA2242; order UBA2242; family UBA2242; genus UBA9312. Next base: position 28,435 of record JADHWC010000016.1, read on the forward strand.
CATAACCTGTTTCAACCATGCGTTCAACAACGAGACTATTTTCCTTTACCTCGAGGATTTTACTAATGTAAGTGGAAAAAGGGATGTCCAGCCAGGCGGCGATTCCCGGACCCACCTGTCCGGTGTCACCGTCGGTAGCGCGCTCGCCGCATAAGACCAGATCGAACCCACCCGTTTTTTTAATAGCTTGGGCCAGTACGTAGGATGTTGCCCAGGTATCTGCTCCGGCAAAGGCTTTATTGCTGAGCAATATGCCGTCGTCACATCCCATGGCGATAGCCTCTTTAATAGCCGTCATCGCTTTCGGGGGTCCCATGGAAAGCGCTAAGATTTCGCCGTCGTGTTGTTCTTTGAGCCGAACCCCCTCTTCGATGGCATACAAATCCAGCGGATTGACAATCGGCTCTACACCCTCCCGGATCATTGTCCCTGTCACCGGATCCATTTTGACATTGCTGGTTTCAGGAACCTGTTTAATGGGAACGATAACTTTCAAGACTTACTCCTTAATCTATAAAACGTGGCCTGGTTGCTTACTGTGAATTGTCGGGCAGCTTTGACTTCATTTCCTTAATTAATTCTTCGACCTCATTAATTCGGGATCGTATTTTTCCACAAGCGCCTTGTCCTGATCCGGAGTGGACTCGTTTTCGGAATGTTCCATAAATAGTATTCTCCTTTTACCGAAGCTGTGTTCATCAGTTCAGAATTCTTTTTGGAAGTTAAAAATCCCCGGTAATCTACATAATTTTAAATTGAGAAAACAGGGCGGGAAGCCAATTTTCCCGGTCGATATTTAAGGCGCTTTCTCTCGTCTTTCCACACCGGCGTTGAGACGCTGTCATCATTAAAAGGCAGTATCGGCAATACAAATGATAAGTGGTCTTCTTTATATTTATGATGTTGGTTTTATTAAAAATGCCGAATGAAATATTTTCGGTTATCGCTATTTTATTTATATGGCGTCAGGTGTCTCGCCAGGGACCTCCGTTGAGGCGAAGCAAGTTCGTTAGTGTTTATTTTATCAAATCAGCAGTAAGTCATAACTTGCTTAATATACCGGTAATTCATCGTATCGCGACATTTTATTAAAAATTTTCGATCCCGACTTGTCGGGATACCCAAAATTATCAAATAGTCAAATAGACAAACGAGCCTTGCTTGTTCCGATAGCAAAGCGTATCGGGATAGTTAATTAATCCCTGACACAACGAACCGAAAAACCGTAGTGCAGATAGTTGGAAAAACGGTAGACTCCTGAATTATAGCTATTCAGTAGCCGGTTCCATGCATCGTAATTATCGTGCTCCGTAGACGACCAGAAACGGGCGTTGTAACCCATATTGGTGTATCTACCATTGTGGTGGCGGTAGCCACCGGGCAACGCGGAAAAACCGCTTTCGTTTGTAGCTCCGCCGTTAGGGCTGTTCCAATGGGTAGTTCCGGTTTCCTTCAGTTTACCTCCAGCAACACCAGAACCACCGAGATAATCCACCAAGGTTTGCCATTCCTCATCAGTTGGTACATGCCAACCCTCGGGCACAATATCCCGGCTATCATCTACTGCATACCAGTTATACAAAAATCCATAGGTAACAGCATTACTGTCATTATTATCATTAATGCAGTAAGCTCCCGATGCCAGATTCTCCCAGTCTGAATCGCCTATTACCTTGGGGATTGCATCACCGTTGCAGTAATGGGTTACTTTCAGGTTTTCTGCCATCCATACCTGATCACCGATTGTAACTGTATTGTACACATTGCCGTCAATATCAGTAACAGTCTCATTATCCTTAGAACTTGTCGAATCTTTTTCACATGACAGAAAGCCTAACAAGAAAAAGGCTGTCAATAAAGTTGTCATTAAAAAAATGTTTACGCATCGTTTGCTTCTATCATTTTATTTATACTCTCTTTACTACGCTAACATTGTCAATAGATAGAAATATTTCAATATATTCAATATATCACTGTATAGTTATGTAAATCAAGGAAATTTTATGGGAATAAAGAGCAGATTCAGACCGGATCGAAAATTAAAACTAATGGATCAGGTCCGCCAGGTTCTTCGCTGTCATCATTATTAATGTCAAAAACCCCAAAAGATTTTTGGTTCATCATAGAAAAGTGTGGGTATCAATCTCAAGACTTGTGAAAAATTGAGTTTGTTCCTTTTTTCACTGACGAAAAAAGGAACCAAAAAAGTCGCCGACTACGAAACTCTTCGGGGAATTCCCTCGCTACACAGATGAAATTTAGGGCGTGAATATATTTCAATTTCCTGAATAGATGCTAAAATTATTAAAAATACTTTACAAATTAATAAAGGTAAACCTGCCGCTTAAAATTTCATCTATTCGCTCCGCTCAGGAATTCCTTGATCCGGCGAGTTTCTAATGTCGGATTTGGTAACTTTCAACTATCAGTAGATAAGCTGTATATTAACAATGCTAACATCGGTAAATTTTAATTACCCACACAAATCAGTGATGAGCCAGATTTTTTATGGGATTGAATTAATTTCTTTTCAATAGATGGTTTTGTATATTGGTGAGGAACCTTCCGAAGGTTGGAAACCTTCGGAAAGTTTATCTTTATACTAATTGATCACTATCGCCCTTTCACAACAACGTAGCGAGAAGGACAATGCCAACATCGGTAAAATTTAATTACCTACACAAATCTGTGATGATCAGGATTTTTTATGGAATTGAATTAATTTCTTTTCATCAGATGGTTTTGTATATTGGGACAACGTCAAACGCTGTTTTAAATAATAACACAGGGAGACACATGCAGAGAACAGAATTAGCCGACTATTTAAACCGGTATTTGAGCACCGATGATTTTTCTGACTATGGACCAAATGGTCTGCAGGTTGAAGGACGCGATGAGGTGAAACATATCGTAACGGGCGTCAGTGCGTCGGTCGAATTGTTTGAAAAAGCGATCGAGATGAATGCCGATACTATTATTGTTCATCATGGAATCATATGGGATTTTGATCGACCCGTGTACAGAGGCGGCTACAAGCGGCGTGTGAGGCTACTACTTGAAAATGATATTAATCTGTTTGCATATCACCTGCCATTGGATGCGCACCCGGAAGTCGGTAATAATTTTCAAATCGCTCGGACTCTGGAGCTGAAATCGGTGGAATTATTTGGTGATTATAAGGGCAAATTTATTGGCTGTAAGGGACAGGTTGATTCCATTCCTTCCGATATATTTATTTCCGGAATAAAGGAAAAAATAAACCCCAATGCTCTGGTTTTTTCTTATGGACCTGAAACAATTAGAGATGTCGGAATCATCAGCGGCGGCGCCCAGAAAGAGGTAAAACAGGCGGTTTTGAATGATCTTGACCTTTATATTACCGGGGAAGCAACTGAATTTATTCTGCACTATGTGAAAGAAGAAAAGATCCATTATGTAGCCGCGGGACACTACGCTACGGAAAAATTCGGGATAATTGCTCTCGGCGAACATTTAATGGAACAATTTGACGTGCGGGTTGAATTTATTGATATTCCCAATCCGGTTTAATAAAGTTTTGCGTTTTAATTTGACAAGCGCTATAATGATATGGGTAGCCGGAGGAAAAGACAATGAAAATCATTTCAAAAAATCTGCTTCGAAACATCTTTTGGGTAGGTGTTTTTGGGATCGCGCTGGGTTTTCTCGAAGCCATTGTTGTGATTTATTTGAGAGATATGTACTATCCCCAGGGATTCGGATTTCCGCTTAGTCCTGTCGCGCCACGGATGTACCTTGCCGAATTAATTCGCGAACTCTCTACAATTATCATGTTGCTTGTGCTTGGATACCTCGTCGGAAAAACCACTATTCAAAAGCTGTCGTATTTTTTTTACAGTTTTGCCATATGGGATATTGTTTACTATATTGTACTAAAAATGTTCTTAAACTGGCCCTCTTCGCTGTTAACCTGGGATGTGCTGTTCTTGATTCCTTTGCCGTGGCTGGGACCGGTAATTGCGCCGCTGATTGTGTCTGTATCGATGATCTGCGTGAGCGGCTTGCTGCTGATTCTGGAAGATCAAAAAAACACAATCACGCTGAAATCTACCGATTGGACGCTGTTAATTATTGGCGCAGGACTGATCTTTACCAGTTTTATCTGGAATTATTCCACGATAATCATCCGTGGAGGATTTTTTTCGAGTTTCTGGACCCTGGCAAACAACCAGGAATTTCTTAAAATCGTATATGATTACAAGCCGGATTTTTTTAACTGGCCCGTATTTGTAATTGGGGAGGTTTTAATTTTTCTTGCAACCGGATTGGTTTTCATACGACATCACTATGTTTTTCTACCTCAAATAAAATGGTTGCACGAGATTATTGATGATGTCCGCCAACATGTATCAAAATTGTGCTCGTTTTAAAAAGTAAATCACAGGAGGAATAATGAATCGAACAACAAGAACAGAGCTGACTGTTTTGGGCCTTATCTTTCTGGTATCATCGCGATTAATCTCTCAGACCACTGATGATATTCAGCTGCTTGCGCCGGCATTTGAAAATAACGCAACCCTGATGCAGGCATTGCAAAATCGAAAATCGGAGCGCTCTTTCTCAGAAAAGGATTTGTCGTTGCAGCAATTATCGGATTTATTATGGGCGGCGAACGGCGTGAACCGGAAAGCAAGCGGCAAGCGCACCGTCCCGACGGCGCGTGACAAGCGCGAAATAGATGTTTATGTTGCAATGGCAAAAGGATTGTATCTTTATGATGCGGATAATCATCTTTTGACATTGGTATTAAAGGAGGATATCCGCGCCTTAACAGGGAAACAGGAATTTGTCAAAAAAGCAGCTGTAAATCTGGTTTTCGTAGCTGATTATGATAAAATGAGCGGCAACCGGGAGTCCAATGACTTCTATTCCGCAACGGACACCGGCTTCATAAGCCAGAATGTCTATCTCTATTGCGCCGCCGAAGGATTGGCAACTGTTGTCCGGGGGATGGTTGATCGGGAACCGCTGGCAGAGAAAATGGGACTTCGAAAAGGACAAAATATTGTATTAGCCCAAACGGTAGGATATCCAAAATAATGACTTGCCGAAGGAGTGATTGAATGAAAAAATTACTGTTGCTGATTGTATTGCTCCTGATGATAACCGGGGCTTTTGCAGAAGATGAAGAGGATAAAGGCTCCCTGACAAATGTCGGACAGCCGGCGCCTGTTTTTTCAGTGACCTCTATTGAAGGTGTGCGGTACGATGTTGAGCAGCTTCGTGGAAATATAGTGTTGATTAATTTTTTCGCTACCTGGTGTCGTCCCTGTATGGCGGAGATGCCTGAGCTGGAAAAGCGAATTTGGCAACGATTTCAAGGGAAGGATTTTATCGTCCTGGCAATTGGCAGAGAGCATACAAATAAAGAATTGAAAAAGTTTAAGCGCAGGAAAAAGTATACATTTCCCATTGCACCCGATCCAAACCGGAAAGTGTACAGTCTGTTTGCCGAAAAATATATTCCAAGGAACTTTCTTATTGATAAGCAGGGAAAGATAATTTTCCAGTCTATAGGCTTCGAAAAAGCAGAATTTAAGGAATTGATAAATACTATAGAAAACGTGTTGCAATAGCAGAGCATGATGCAGAAAAGAGTTATTGACCTTACCCGAAAATTACATACAGGGATGCCGATATACGCCGGTGACAAACCCAATCCCGAAATCATTTCCAGACCGAACAAATTGGTTCACGATATCACTATTTCTTCAATTCGCCTGGGGTCGCATTTCGGAACTCATATTGATGCCCCGAGACATTTCTTTCCCACGGGCAAAAGCCTGCTTGATATCCCTGTAAATCGTTTTGTCGGAAAAGCGCTTTGCCTGAACAAAGAAAACCACTTTCCCGGGCCCATTGATCTGACTGAAGTGGAAAAAATGTTTGTTGTGTGCGAGAAACCGGATTGGCTTCTACTGTATACCGGCTTTGACCGGAATTGGGGTAAGAAAGATTATTTCTTAAATCATCCATACCTATCGATCTCTTTTGCGGAATTTATACTTGAGGTGAATATTTCCGGCGCAGGGGTTGATTTCCCCAGCATCGATTCCGCCAATGCACAACAATTTGATTTTCCGATTCACCGGACTCTGTTAGGAGCAGAACGGCTGATTATTGAAAATCTTTGTTGTCTGAATAAGCTGCCAAACGATCGCCCATTCGATCTATGCGCCTTGCCGTTGAAGATAGACACCGACGGATCTCCGGCAAGGGTGGTGGCGATTTTATAGGCGCTTAAAAATCAATCTTTACCAACATATTATTCTATATTAAAAGAGATCGTATATCATCAATCGTTAATCTCTAATCATCAATATATTTTAATTAGTGATTGCAGATCAACGATTTTTGATTTAAGATTTTCAAATTCGTTATTATCCCGAGAGAAGGCCTTCGGCGCTTGTTCGATATTTCTTTTACTGATGTATAATTTCCATTGAATGGGGCTATATTTTAAAACTTGTTTTGACAATGATTTAGATTATTTCGGGCGATTTTAACGATTTTATTTCGCATCGTATATAGAAAATTCAGGTTTTCTTCCCAGTAATAATCGGAGTAAGTCCAAGGCAGACGAACAAACTCTCCGTGGGCATAGAGCATGGTGACTTCGGCAAATATGCTGTTTCCCGTATAGATGCGGTGGGAAAAGTTCTTGGTGGAAAACAGAACCAGTTTTGCCGGAGTAAGATAGCCGGGATCAATGTTAACCACTCTTCGGCAGGGAATTATCGAATCAATTTCGGTTTCAAGCTGATTGGTCAGGACTTTTATTTGATTGAACACCTCAAGATTTATGGGTTTCTCAAAAACAAAGAACTGTTTTTGGAGATTGTCGCCGAATTCTTTGACATAGTAATCGGTAAAATCAGTCACTTTATAGGATAAGCCGCTTCCCCAAACAGCCCCTAAGCGTTCTGTCAAATGACCAAGCGCTTGTTGTAATTGCTCTGGCGTGGCAAACATTATAGCGACGAAGGGATGAGCGCTTGGCGGAGTTTTTATAATGCCCATTAATTATCCTCCTTTAGTGGTAATTTCTTGACAAGCTTATTCAGGTCGTTTGAAAGCTGGCGCAGCTTAAGGAATTTTTTGACCGGGAATTCTCTGTTTGCGCATGGATATAATGTATTGTTAGTTAACAGGGGATCCATATCGTCCCAAACAGATCCCAGCGCTTTAGCCTGATCCCAATGCGTGGTGTGCGATATCGGCGAGTATGACGCCAGGCGTGAAACCACTCCCAGCTTAGCAACATAGCGGATACTTTTTTCTATGTCTAAATAGCATTGTCCCGGTAGTCCCATAATTAAATAGGCTTCAATATCTGAGCGTTTGTAGCCGCCGTTTTCTAAATTTTTAAGCGCCTTTTCAAAGTGGTTGGCGGATACTTTATTAGTCGATGCTTTTTGCCATTTGGGGATAATGGATTCCAGGCTGACGCGTATTGCCTGGAATCCGGCAAGTTTCATTAAAGCTGCCAGTTCAGGATCGATTTCCTTGGCGAACAGACCGTTTGGTGTGTGAAACCGGGCATTGACGCCGTGTTTTAATAATCCTTCCAGGATTGGAATAATATGCCGTTTTTTATTCGTGAACAGGGCGTCATCATAAAAGGCAAATTGCCGGATACCGAATTTTTCATAAAGACAGATAATTTCAGCAATGATGTCTTCCGGGGCACGCTGAAAAAACCGGGGGTTTAAATAGGGTGTTGCGCAATAATCACAATGCAGCGGACATCCCCGGGAGCTCATGATCGTCGCCGCATTGATTTTCGGGTATAAATCCCAGGGCAATATTCCCGAATCATCAAATTCCGGAATAGTTGAGTAATCCCGCTCTATTTCATGAATTGCATCCATAAGTATCAATGTCTGTTTCTCGCCATATCCGGTAATAAGATAATCCGGCTGTACGGTCCGCCGGGCATGTTCCGGGAATAAGGAGGCATAGATGCCGCCCAGAATTATTTTGGCTGCCGGAAAAGATTTTCTGAGGATCTTTACGGTTTCAACTATTCCCGGATACCAATAACTCATGTGTGAGGTCACTAATAT
>JADHWC010000077.1 GCA_016783665.1 Fidelibacterota bacterium
GTTGAAGGGCGTCAATTTCACCGGAATTTGTACTGCCACCATAGGCAAATCTTCCATGTGCTAAGTAGTGAAGCCCGATAATAGGAAAACGGATTTCCGTATCTTTCATAGGATTTACAATGTGAACATCTCCCATATTCATACTGATTCCACAGATATCACAGGTTTCAATACCATACGTTAGCCCGAATTTGATATAAATTGAATCAGCTGGCGGTTCTTCATTATATTCTATAACGGGTAACCCGGCAATCGTTTCAATCAATGCCTCAGCTACTTCCGCGCCGTCAACTAACTGATTTTCATTACTGTCAGGATTGTTTATTTGGGTGCTAAAATCGTCTTCATAATTATCATTTAAGCCATCGTTATCCGCATCGTTGGAAGTTGTTATCGAGAAATGAGTCGAATCATAATGAGCGAATATCTTTTTGAGTAATTCAATATCGACCCGGATGTAGTCAGCGGTGTCCCCATAAGAGAAACTGCCGTTTTCGAGAAAATGATGTCCGAGATAGGGAATAGATATACTCAATTTTCGCATCGGGTTGAAAATATCTATGTACCCCATGTTGATATATTCTCCGCAAACCGGACATTTGACGACGCCTCTTTGACGATGTTCGATAATGTAGCAAGAAGAGATCGGGGCGTCGCCGACATCATTATCAACAATAGGGAGGGAATCAATAATCGCCTTGAATTCTAATGCCTTAGCAGGTCCGGCAAAGCTGTCTGGCGGAAAATAGTTTTCATGGACGCCCAGTAGAATTTCTTCAGAATAAATGAGATAATTATGATCCGGATCGTTTCCCACAATAGGAAGCCAGTGCGGATTTTCGCCTCTGATATTTGTTGGAAGAACCGAAAAAAGCACGGATAGTGTAGCAACGGGTAGCAATTTTTTTAAAAGCCCTGGACGGTTTATACCTTGATCGGTAAAGATATCTTTGCAATCATTGTAAATCTTTTCGTAATAGGGCAGGAGGGAGGGCGTGATCTCACAACCCGGGCATGCCCAATGAAATAGGATTTCCTGACCGCTTCTGTTATAATCGTTTTTTGTATAACCGTTTTCAGCAAAGTTCTTTACACAACAGCCGGGATATCCAAATAAGAAACCTTCCGTAACGGTAGTTTCGTAATCCTTCCTAATATGTGTTTTATCAAAGTGATTGGTGTAAAAATCTAGATAGTTGGTGGACTTACTGAAGATCAATTCACCAGTGGTGCTGCCATTCAGTAATTTTCTCTCTATTAACTTTGTTCTTAATCCCAGATTTTGGAGTGCTTTTATTTTCTTATGATTAATACTACCTTCCCATCGACTCAGGGGTTTGATATCCTCTTTGGTAAGCAATGCTAAATAGCTTAAATCGAAGCCCAATTTTTTAAAAGTTTTCATAATTGACTCCAAGGATATTTTGTGCTCATTAATATGTAAAAAACATCCTTTTTACAAATGCAAAGAATTTTCCCCTCAGGGGATTAAATGATATTATTTCATCAATAACAGTTTATTCGTCAGTTGCAGGTTTCCGCTGTTCAATTTCACGAAGTAAATCCCGCTTGGATAACGGGAAGCGTTCCATTGTATTGTATAGATGCCGGCATTACTATTTCCGTTGTACAGGTTTTCGACAAAGGCTCCGTTGATATTGTATATATCGATGTGAATATCGGATTGCCGAGACAGATAAAATTCAATGGTCGCCACTGGATTAAAGGGATTGGGATAGCTGCGGAGCAACGTATGTTCAGTCGGAAGTGGGGTCTCTGGTTTATTTGATATAAGATAGTAGCAATCGCTCTGATATGATGGTGCGGTGGCAAGCGTTTGCCCTTTTCGTGTTCCGCCTATCGTAAACTCGATCTGGTCCTGTTGTGAATTGATAAAATCCAGGAAATAGGTGCCGGGTTGAAAGGGCCCGAACCGGGCCGATAATTCAAAAGGGCAGAGGCAATCGCAGGGCGCGCCGGTATCGGTCATCGTCACATGAAATATATTTTCTTCCAGCCAGCCTTCCCATAATGTTTCCAGGCAGCAATTGAGATCGGCGACGTCCCAGCTGAGAATCAATTCATTTTGGTCTGTTTCGACAGTGACTTTTTCGTTCACAATGAATATAGGATAGCCGTATTCACCGTCCTTAAAATCCAGTGTGTATTTCCCCGATGGAAAAGGACCGAATGTAGCCGTCAGGTATTGCGGACAGGAACAGTTATTCTGAAAACCGGTATCAGTAAAAGTGACATGGAATGTATCGTTTTCCAAAAATCCCTGCCAATCGGGTTTGATATCACAATTGATCGAATCGATGTACCAGACAAGATGCACATTCTTGTCATATGACGAAGCATATAATGCAGAATTCAATGGCGATTGACATCCGGACTCGTAGTGATCAGTTAACGGAATTTCCATATCACCCTGATCAAATAGACCAACTGACATATTCACACACTCAGGGTCGGAAAAAGAGATCAGTTGAACCTGGTTAATTGACAATGTCGTATCAGCAACAAATGTCGTATCGCCTATAAACTTATTTGTCGTATGAATGATTAGGGAATATTGACCGGGGGGAGGTGTCTTAATTGTAACGGCCAGGTCAAAATAGCACATACAATAGGCCCAGTCGGAGGAAGTATCATTTTCCATTAAATATACTGTTGATCCTTCTATTTGGAGCTCCATGACATATTTGGCGCCACAATTTTGCCATGTCTGGTAATGCCAGATCGTCAGGCTGTCGCCGTGAAAGTCAAATTCAATTCTGTCGTCCTGAGCATGGAGAGAGATAAAAGAGATCATAGCAAATAAAAGGATTAATCTTTTCATTTTTACCACCCTGCTTTCTAAGGTTCATTATCTTTTCTACATTGCTCAATAAATCGATTTTATTCTGGTCTTACTTCAAGAGCAATGCTTTCTGTGTTTTGGAATATGTTCCATTTGATAATGTGATCAAGTAAATGCCGCTTGGTAAATTGCTTGCATTCCATTCAAGCGTATAGGTGCCTGCATTCATGATTTTATTCACAAGAGTTTCTACTTCTCTACCAGTTAAGTCATATACCGTTAAATTGATAAGACCTTTAATAAGAATTGAAAATTCAATGGTTGTTACCGGGTTAAAAGGATTGGGGTAATTTTGGAGAAGGGCAAATTGAGTAGGTTGTCTTTCGCCAGATTGCTCATGAATGCTTGTCTGAATAGGATACCGGAGTCCATTAATAATAGCACTACCTAAGGGATATTCAATAATTCCGAATCCATACAGGATTCTTTTAACTGGTCCTATTCCAGGAGCATACCATTCAACCCAATCGTTATCACAACAACCAAAACTAAACCAGAATTGATAGCAATTTGTGAACGTGCCGGCTGGTACGGTAATAGTATCGGTCTTGCTTTGTAGAAACACTGTCCATACTGTCAAGCTGGGTTGATCGGGGACAGTCCAGGAGTCTCCGACTTCAGCCGAGAAATCGAGCCAGAGCTGCTCATGATCTTCGGATCTGCTATATAGTTTATTATCAGAACTCATATGGAAGTAAATGTTGTCAAATTGATAATACAAGCGATCGTTGATCCGCATTGTATCGATAATTGTATTTGTAATTGGGTTGCGGAGGTAAAATGACCACTGATTTCCAATATGCATGGGAAAATAGTAAGCTAAAGTTCCACCATCTAACCCCAGCGATTTATTCAAAGCCCATTGAGCGGAAGTCCTAACATCTGGATCGGGATCGTTGAGAAGCTGGATGAGCACTTCAATAACTTCTTGTTTATTAGAAACAATACCATTCCGGATAGATTCAAATAGAGCGGAATTGTCCAGATCCTCGCCCACCCATGGATACTCGTTTATAAAGAGCCTTCCAATAGCTTCAATAGCGTGACGTCTGATCCACCATTCCGATGCGGATTGCGCGGTGGATAGAATTTCATCGGTACCGGAAAAAACTGTGGCAGCGTATCGTGGGGGAATATTCCATAGGTAAATATAAGGCACTCTAAAGTCTCGCTCTCTTTCATCTATCAATTGTACTATCAGATTTTCATCAACAGTGACATACCAGTAGTACCGATATATGCAACCTGCCGGGCAATCTCCAAAACCACGGGAGAAGATAAGATGCCAGATGTTATTTTTTTTAAAACATTCAATATTATCTCCATCGCCTATATAACCATTTGGTTCAGCGTAAATAACTCCCGGAATAGCCTCGTAAATATTTGATAAAAGCGACATCTTAAGCGGTTGAGCAAAGTTGAGGACAAAGAAAGATGAATGAACTTCTACAGAAATCATTTGATAGGCGGATGTCAATGAATCGATAGTCTGATTTCCAGTTAAGAGTTCTCCCTGATGCCAGGCTTGTGTCCATGAAGCATCTGATGAGAGTAGTAACTGGTTTAGAGCATAGTCTGGGAAGGCATAAATAGATTTCAGGGTATCGTATTGATTCCTAACTGCCTGTAAAACGTGGGTGATTTCATTAAACAACAGGGTATCCAGTTTGATCTCCTCTTGCATTCGTAAAGTGAGAATAACTGCATCCTGAGCATTTAATGAATCTTGGTTATTCAAACTTATATTTTCCATAGACGATATATTAGCTTGAGCTGTATTTTGGGAGTATAAAACCATGAACAGAGATGCAACAACCATGATAGAAGAAAATCGCAAATATTTCATAGTCTCTCTCCTGTTACATTTGTTTCTGAATAAAACTAGTTACCTTTGTCACTTACATGAGATAAGCGCTTTAAGTATTTATGAGATTATTCCGGTTCTGTTACGAAACAAAAAGTATATGCTTCTTTTAAATTAGTAAAATGCATGTCATTGGCAGTTGAGTTGATAGTCACCGTATACTTGGTATTTGCGGCATAGTTTGAAGATGGGATAAAAGTGATGGCATTCTTAGGGTCATAGTAGTATTTAGTTCCACGTTTGAGTGTTCCATCTATATGTGGTTCGATGGTAAACGCATTCCTTACTGATGATACAATCATGTACGTATTAAAGTATATGGTGATTTCTTTATCACGGGATACAAAAATCTCGCCGTTCTGTGGGTAAGTATATGTGACTTCAATTGGTGCAGTTTCGAATGAAAAGTCGAATGGATCACCAAGAGCTAAACCATCGAGATCGAGGGCGGTTTCTGCGAGATGGATTTCATATAATGTTTCAGTTTTTAAAGGCCCACCAGTGTAGATGCGGAGTTTATTCGGTTCGGACCATAGGAAAACAGCATCCATAGAGGGAGAGATAGTCAGTGCGTTCTCAACAGAAATTTGATCCATACGTTTTGGGAAACTCATATAAATGGTAGCATTTTCGAGAGGATCGACGAAAATGTCGCCGTGTTCTGGTTTTGTCATAATTGTATTTAGGGACAGTGCCGACTGGACCGTACTGAAACGAAACACAACCGGGAATTCAAGACAGTTGCCTGCTGTATCTTTTGCCGCTGTCGATAAAGTGACCGTGTAGGTTGTATCTGTATAGCAGTCCTTGCGTGCCATACGAAAAGTGAACGCTTCTACTTGACTGTAAGTCGTGATGGTAGCACCTTGGCTGGTGGGGCTAAGTACATAGCTATAATCGTTGATAGCCAAGTAATTTCTTTCATCCCAAAAATATCTTGGAGTGACATTTTCCATATATTCACCCCAATAATACACACCTTCACTTGGCGGATCTGTTGAAAATGCCTCTTCAACACTTTCGCGATCCATTGGTTCTGTGAAGTGGAAAGATATGGATAGCTGAGACCAGCGCCGGTCAAATACTATCTCGGATTTATCTTCTGGATAATATGATAACACCAGATCGGGAATCTCGGAGAGTAATAATTCTCCAACATAGGTTATCCCGCCCGCATTTACCGTTACGTAATGAATCCTGTATGTACCGTAGTTCTGGGCTTTTACGCATAGATCATAGTTGCCCACGGGAAGATTTTCAATTCGGAAACTGCCGTCCGATGGATCAATGAATGTCGAATCAACGGGTATCTCCTGGCGCACGATGATCTTAGCGTTACTTTTATTTTGAAGGACGACGCCTACAATTGAGCCGGTTGTAGAATTGGGATTTCCATCCTCATAAATAATTTTCTCGGTGCAGCTCAGTAAAAATACGGAGCTAATAATGATGAATGAAAAAAAGTGATATTTCATGATTTTCTCCTTGCATGCTTTGATCCTCCTCATGAGGATTAGTTTATAAATCAAGTTAAATGCAATTATGAAAAATAGCAAATCCGTGCTGAATTTTTACCATTGAAATTCAAATCCCAGATCCCAGCCGTAGGTTTCAAGGATGTTGCCGTTTGAGCGAATGTAGAGATTGGCGCCTGATGAGTGTTTATATACGACGCCTAAATTTACGTTGGTGCTCCGCGAGAAATTTTTAGCTGGGTCGGAGCTGTACTCTTCATAGCGATCAGTTTCTTCATCATTGACAGTCACAGTAGTATTATACCATTTTTTTGTGATGACTTCCGGATAGAGCAGACGCCCTTTCTGTTTTTCGTCATGTAGATAATACTGCAATTCACCGCCCAATATCACATACAAACCTTTAACTACTTTGGCTTTTATACCGATTGGAATGTACAGGTTGTACCACTGAGATTCCGATGTGTATTCATAATATTTGGCATAGTTATAATGATATTTTTCGGTATGCTCATCGTAGCGACTAAATACGTCATAGGAATACCGATAATAATCCGAAGTTTCCTTGATTGTATAATCATATTGTCTATTGTTAATCTGGATACCGCCGAACAGGGACCAGTCGTTTTCCGTGGTGTAGATCAGGGATGCAAACCATTTCCAGTTAGATTCCTGCTCAGTTCCGTCGCCCTGGTAATGTTGTCGGTGAGCGCCAAATGATTCCCGGCGTTGAAAATAGGAAATCCCGGATTTATACCGGTCATAAGTTCGATCGGAGAAACTGGTGTCTTCAGCGGCTGTGGCAAATGTAATGTCAGTATTGCACCGGGAGTGTTTGAAAAAGCTGCGGAAAGTGACTTTTTCGGATAGATGTTTCTCAAAGGTTAGTGTTAATGTCGGTCTGCTTCCGTTGGTCTCATAGGATTTATCGCTATCGAGATTGTATTTATAGATATTATAATAACTGGAGTCCGTATCCCGCTTCGACAGGGAATAGGAGGTGTCCAGAGATGCCGTGGTTTCTTCACTCTTGCCGGTCATCATTTCGAAATAGGCGCCAAAGCACGTTTTTTCCGAGGGATGATATAACAGACCAATTCCCAGGTTGTAATGATTGCCGGTAATATCCAGTTCCTCGTCGCTGAGATCGGCAAATTTCGAATGGAGATAATTACCCCATTTCGAATCGTAAAGATCGCCATCGCGACGGTAAATATATTGTCCGACCCGGACGCCAAGATCTAATCGGTTTGACAATTTATATGCCGCTGATAATTCTGTCTGAGTACCCCGGGCGACCTGCTGATTATCATCCACTTCCAGTCGTTGAGGCTCCAGATCTTCGAATACATCAGAGTCAAAATAGGCTTCGTTACCCATCCGTCCATAATAATCCCAGTAATAAGTCTGCCGGAATGGACCGTAATCAAATATTGAGCGACTGGTAACGGCAATTTTTAGTCTTGAATTGATCGGAAGCAGAACTGCCAGGTTGTACAGCGGTGATGTTTGAACGCCAGTCATATAGGTGTTTTGGTACCATCTGGGAATTACGGAGTAGCTGTCCCCGTAATATACCGGACCATAAACCGGTGTACTGGTCTGTTGGGCGCCGTAAAAATTCATATCGAGGTACACGGAACGACGATTAAGACGGCTCAGAAAAGCCGGGTTCCAGCTAAGGTCGGCGTAATCATCGATAACCATACCGGACACATCGCCGACGAAGATTTTAAGCTGGACGGTTTTAAAGTTCATTGGTTCCATGAAGTAAGGCGCATCGGGTTTTCTGGAATTTGGCAAGGGAACATCTGAAAAAATTGGTGATACAAAAATAGTCATTAAAAGAAAGACCACGATTAATCTTTTATAGGACATGATAGCCTCCTTTTTTAACTTACTAAATCTAATTTAAAAAATCTTGATCTCATTTAAAAAAGTCATATGTCCACCTTATTATAAGTCCGATAAGAAGGATTCGTGACATATTGAAAATACTCATTGTGGACTTGACATTAACTTTTTTTAATCATCCCATTTTGGTTCAATAATTTTACCTATAAAAAGTATTGTGCCGGAATGGTTTTCTCTGATTGCAAAAACGAAGGGTCGATTTATATGCATGGTAATACCACTACTGATAGAGGTCAGGGTAATTTCGACTGAAGTTACTGCTGCAGCTTCGGTTCCCTCTTCATTGACTTTCACAAAGGTTTTATGTTTTACGTTGCTGATATACAGATTGCCGTCTTTATTTATATTTGTAAAATCAGCGAGGTTTGGTTCAAAAGCGACGGACATTCCGAGTGCGGATAGTACGTCATTTAGCGATATTTCGTATTCGAGTTTGAATTTTGGCAGATAAAAACTTACTTCCTGTTCTGAAAAACTGCCGAGCCAGGAATTCCAGGTTTCATTATTCAATTGAGCGATTAGTGAATCGATATTAACTTCCGGTTTTGGGAGTAGAATTGTCATACTGAAACCGGCGTCGCCATACGGTAGATCGATTGCCTGAAACTGTTCGCTTTCAAAATAATTATGATCGCATTGGTGACTCATCATTTTACATTCCTTTTCCGAGCCATCCGGAAGATAGAAAATGTCATCGGTAGTATTTTCCTCATTGAATTCATAAGTCCATGTACCTTTAAAGTAGATTGCATTGATCAAAAACATAATAGTAAGTGGATCGATTGGCGAATCGACAATCTCCTCGATTTTTCCATTTGTCTTTTCATTTACCCATGCATTAATTATATCGGCGGCATCATCGCTACTGAAGTCAAGAGCGCGAACGACAGCATCGAAATAATCCTGATTGGTTGTCAGAAAATCATTTTCCACCGGAAATCCTTCCCGGTACCAGATTGAATTTGCAATATCGAAAATCACCTTTGGATCGAGTTCTGTTAATAGTTCAATTAAACTTTGGTAAGATTCGTTCACCTCTTGAATAGTCAAATCTCCGTATTCAAGGGTTTCGTGCATTGCTTCTAATGTAGTGCTATCTGCGCCGTTATATGTCATTCCAAGAGCCATAGAGACGCTCAGGGGCGAGATGAAAATGTTTTCATCTTGTTCGGTTTCAACGATTTTCCCGAATAATTTCAATCCGAACTTGTTATCTGATTCCGTTAATTTGATTTCGGCTGTTGTTAGGTCCCGGACAATATTCGCATTTGGATTTGTAGAACTATCCGAACAACTTATAAATATTATGCAAATTGTCGTTACGATTATAAAATTTAATAATTTCTGCATAGCCATTACTCCTTGCTGACTTTTCGTTTAACAGATGTTTTAATGTATTCAGGGATACTTCCTGTAGGCATAAAGAGATTCAAACCCAGTTTAATCTGAGAGTCAGCAATTCCTTTATAATTAGCCTGATATAAAACACCGGTATCTATCGAAAGCCATTTAAAGAAGAAGAAACGCACACCGCCAATGGCAACATAAGTGTGTGATACTTCAATTTCTTTTGTCTCCATATTATATTCGTGTTTGGAATCTGTTTTTATTTCAACCATCAGTTTTGTTTGTGGATTATATTCGATTTCAAACCCTGCAAAACCACCGATCATATTTTTCTGTCTTTCTTCCGGAGCATCATTATCTTCCTGCCAGATATAATCAACAGCCATATCTTTAACACGAATATCGGTTAACGTAAGACCGGAATGAATTTTTATTGGACCTAAAGGAAATGTAGCGACTCCATACATTATTGTAAATCGCGTATTATATCCTATTGAACTCACCGCACATTCATCTCTTTGAGTACCTGCGTTGTAATCGTAAAAAGCTTTATCGGAGTTTAGCGCTCCCCAATCGCTTCTGACATCTTTCCAATCGGCTGAGCTTCGTATAGAAACAGCTAAAGTAGGGAAAAAACTCAAACCGAACAGATCCTCCGGAATCAGTTGGATTTTAAATGCTGAAGTGGATACTGCAGGTGAGCCTTGAGAAATGTTGTTTATTAGACCGACTGTACTGAATTCTACTTCAGCGATATTTCCCAATCCCATTCCAATAGTACCAAGAAATGACTGCTGTACTGCTACGCCAAAAGCGCCTCCGC
>JADHWC010000078.1 GCA_016783665.1 Fidelibacterota bacterium
CCGAGATGAATGTGAATGCCGGCATTGTCATCTATTTTACCGGAAAGCAAAGCCAGAGATTTTTCTGAAAGACTGCTGTTTGCCCGTATTCCGATCATGCCGTGCTGACAGGCATCCTGTTTGTGATTTTCGATGAAATCCAGGTTTTCGTCAACAGAACGAATAAAGATATCTTCTCCGTTTCGTTCTGATATTTCATAACTGAGGACGGCTTCAATTTCCGCACGTTTTATTACGGAAGCAATTTTTTCCAGGGTACCGCTCACAAAAACAGGTGACGAATGCAGATCGAAAATGGTGGTCACGCCCGCCCGGATGGAGTTTAGAACACCGACCAGCGCCGACAATTGAACAATTTCATCGTCCAGGCATTTGGCAAATTTCAACCAGAATTGTTCAAAATACTTCCGTACATCTGTGTTGGGTAAAAAGGATTGTAATCCCATGGCAAGCGTTCGGTAGAAATGGTGATGGAGATTGATCATACCCGGAAAGATAACCCGCCCCATGGTGTCATATACTTCCAGATCAACTGCTTCAGGAATCTTGTTAAATACAGATTCTTCGCTGCCGACCGCAACGATTTTTCCCTTTGATACAAATGCCGCCCCGTCTTCGAAAACTGAGCCTTTACCATCGAACAGGGGTCCACCGTAAATAGCAACCGGTTTTGAAACGGCAGTTTCTGGAGACGTTTTACTTATATTGGCAATTGTATCGTTCACATTGATCCTTGTGCAATTGTCGGTTAAAATAAATGTTCTTGAATCTTATTAAATAGTTTGATAAGTACACCATGACTGAAAGATAATTTCCAAAACTTGTTCAAGCAATGCAATAAATTCGGGAAAGTTATTGTATTTGCCGGAGAAAAAGTGGTAGCGAAATATTAGGAATAAACCCCTCTAGTTAGAAAATTACTCGATCAATTTCACGGTTTTCATCAATATCGGTATGAATCTGACAATGTTCGGTGGGTTCGGTGCCTTTGATGAAAAGCTCTGTTTCAATCGGGCAAAATTCAGATGGCAGTAGTTTGGTTTCTTTACAAATTTTGACCATGATGATACCTTCCGGTCTCCGGAAGGATTTATCTTTCCAACCCATCTCTTTATGGGAGTCACGCATGAGGTGCGCCCAGATCGGCAGCGCGGCTTTGGCGCCGGTTTCGTTTTGTCCCAGTGAAACCATCGGATTATCGACGCCCACATACACACCTGCAACAAGATAGGGAGTGTAGCCCACAAACCAGGCATCGCTACATTCGTTGGTTGTGCCCGTTTTCCCTCCGGCGGCATTTCGGAAACCATATTTCCAGCGGGCGCTTACACCGGTGCCATGATTTATGTTTGTTTCCAGCATATTGGTGATAAGAAAAGCCGTTTCTTCACTGAAAATATATTCCTGACGTGGTGAATAGCTGGCAATGATATTTCCGTAGCGATCTACAATCTTTAAAATTGCGATCGATTCGACCCAGACCCCGTGATTTGCAAATATGCCGTATGCAGATGTGATTTCCTGGGGAATAACCACCGCCGAACCAAGAGCGATTGCATCTACGGCAGGAATGTACGTTGATATATGCATGCGCCGGGCGGTTTCCACCACCGATTTAGGAGATATTAATTCCTGTACAACGCGTGCGGCAACCAGATTATAGGATTTTCTTATCCCTTCCCGGAAAGTTGTCAGACCACCGGTGGAGTAATCAAAATTATGTGGAACCCAGCGTTTGCCCTTTTCCTGATAAACGACAATCGGCTGGTTCAGCAGTTGGGTAGTTACGGGAAAACCATTATCAATTGCCGTTGCATAGACGATTGGTTTAAACACCGAGCCCGGTTGACGTTTTGCCTGCGTGGCGCGATTAAATTCGGACTCTTTAAAATCACGACCACCGATCATAGCCATAATTTGACCGGTGGTGGGATCGATTGCGATCAGAGCGCCCTGCACAACCAGAGAATATCTTAAAGAGTTATTTAATGGCGCTTCACCTCTTATCATTGCCTGAACCTGCTCAACCGAAAGAGTGGAATCGCCGATGATTGCTTCGATTTCCTGAGGGTTGGATAACAAGCGTTTATTAAGGATATCCTGCTGGACTTTCAGGTGTCTTTGAAAGGCCGTATCCGCAGCCGCCTGCACTTTTGTGTTCAGTGTGGTATATATTGATAATCCGTCACGGTAAATATCGACATCCAGTTTTTCATCCTCTCTTTGCAACCATCTACGAACATGTTCAACGAAGTAGGGTGCAATCGCCGGTGGCGGGTCGGGGCGGAGAACCTGGATGGGAGCATTACGATAAAGGGCATACTCCTCTCGGGAAAGATAACCGTGCTCCATCATACGGTACAGGACCAGGTTGCGTCGTTGAAATGCGCTGATGGGTCGTTGGATCGGAGAATAGCGACTGGAATTTTGGATAATACCTGCTAATAGCGCGCATTCATCGGTTGTCAGCTCTTCCGAAGATTTATTGAAATATCGTTTTGCCGCCGACTGAATCCCGTAAGCGCCGCTTCCCATCCAGCTGTGGTTGATGTACATTTCGATGATTTCACTTTTGCTGTACATTCGTTCGATTTGAAGGGCTGTCAGCAGTTCTTTGATTTTGCGAGAAATTGTTTTATCGAAACCAATAGATTCGTATAGAATACGCGCCAGCTGCTGTGTCAGTGTACTCGCACCCTGCTGTTTACTGAGAGTTGCGATATTAATAATAATTGCCCGGGTGAAATCCCGCAGACTGAGTCCCCAGTGATCCATGAACCGTGAATCTTCAATCGCAATTACGGCGTCAACCATTGGCTGAGGAATTTTATCGGATGTAATATATATTCTACGCTGAGTATATAATTCCTGTAGAACCACACCGTCCGCCGAGAAAATTCGAGTAATTAACTCGGGATCGATATTTTGTAGTTGCTCAATTGACGGCAAGTCTTTGGAAAAGTAGGATAATGAGCCTAAAACAATAAATGATCCGACAACATAGATGACAAGAACGTACAATAATGCCGCCTGCCACCTGAGAATTTTTGTGTGTCTGTCCGTGCGTCCCATATTAATTTGAATATTACGATTTTTCTACTATTTATACAACGTTCATGAGTGAAACAGGATATTTACCAATGATATTGTACGGAATATAATGAATTATGTTTCGGATGTTACAATTTTGCGTATAAGCGCTGACATGAATTTCGAATAGGGTTTTTTAGTTTCATCGGCGACCGACTGAACTTCCCGGTGAGTCAGCGGCGTCGCGCTGATACCGGCGGCAAGGTTAGTTACGAGACTGATTCCAAGGATATTCATATTTAAGTATGCGCCTACTATTACTTCCGGAAATGTAGACATGCCCACAACATCGGCTCCCAGGTCGTGAATGATTTGCACTTCGGCATGAGTCTCATAACTGGGTCCGGTAGTCCAGCAGTAAATGCCCTGGTGTAACTTTATTTTCAGATCATTAGCCACGTTTTTAGCGATTACGGTGAGCTGCTCCGAAAACGGTTGTTCGGGAACCAATTTGGGTGGTAATACCTCAAGTTGGGTAAAATTGATGAAGTCATTCAGTAGAACGAAATCTCCCGGTTTCAGTAATGGATTCATTCCGCCGGCTGCGTTGGTCAGCACCAGGTTTTTAATGCCTAATCGAGACAGGAGTTGGACGTAGAAGGTAATTTCAGAAAAGGATTTCCCTTCATAATAATGGGACCTGCCCTGAATCACGATTACATCGGCGTCCTGGATGCTGCCGAAGATCATCTTCCCGTCGTGCCCGACAACGGTGGGTTGTGGAAAATGGGGAATTTCGCGATTATTGAGGACAACGGTTGGAGTCACTTTATTGGCAAAATAGCCCAGACCGGAACCTAATACAACGGCGGTTGTGGGAATGTCAGTTGTTTTCGACAGGATATACTCTTCGGCTTCAACCAGTTGATTTTCAGGCGCTAAAATGTCATTCATTATACTTACTTCCTTCGTGGTCGCAAGTTATTCACAATCTGCGAATGAGGCAATAAAGAAATTTATACACATTCTCTTAATTACATCATCACATACTAATGATTTTGGTAACTACTCAGCCGCAAATATGCCAGGTTTTATAATTTCCTTTTGGCAACAGGGCTTTACTCTGTAGCCTTCCACATCACAACCCCGAGACGAAAATATAAACATTAACCACTCAATTTATTGAGTGGATTTGATGCTTCCAGCAATACAAACCGAATTTATTCGGTGAGTCCCCCGACGTCGGGACGACAGGTAGAAGCTACTCTATCCCATCGAATAAATTCGATGGTTAATGTTTTTCTGCAACTGTGATAATTGCAGTTCCGCGGCCGAACCCCAGAACCAGAATAAACCTTACTAATTTTATATGGCTGAGTAGTTACTGATTTTGTTTTTACTGGCTACAGGGTTGTTCCATAAGAAGTCATTGGGACAGCTCCGCAGCCAATTAACAGGTTCTCCGAAATCGGGTTTAGGATAATTATCTTCCGTTCATTAGATTTTAAACAAGAGTTCAAATGATATGTAAGGAGAAGTACAATATGAGAAAAAACAGCGTTCATAAGATTCTCTGCCTGATGACAATAATATTTACTCTAATTAACACCAGTCCAGCAGAAAACGCAACAGCAGTGAAATTGGGTGTCGAGGTATTGCTGGAAGAAAAGCTCGATCTTGTCAAAGGAAAGCGAGTGGGTTTGATCACTAATCCTACCGGAGTGAGCTCGCGCCTCGAATCTACAATCGATCTGCTGTGCAATCATCCCGATGTCGATCTGGTTGCTCTCTTCGGACCGGAACACGGCGTTCGGGGCGATGTGATGGCGGGAGAGAAAATCGGCAATTTCGTTGATAAAAAGACAGGTGTGCCGGTATACAGTCTTTACGGAAAAACACGCAAGCCGACGCCGGAGATGCTCAAAGATGTTGATGTTCTGATCTACGATATTCAGGATATTGGTTCCCGCGCTTATACCTACATTTACTCCATGGCGATGGGTATGGAAGCCGCCGCCGAACAGGGCAAAGCCTTCATCGTTCTGGACAGACCCAATCCGCTGGGCGGGAATCTGATTGAAGGACCTGTGCTTGACCCCGAATTTAAATCTTTTATCGGTCTTTATCCGATTCCCTTTGTATATGGCATGACCGTTGGTGAACTGGCGCAGCTGTTCAATAAGGAATTTGGGATCAATGTTGATCTTAGCGTCGTTCCGCTCAAGGGTTGGGAACGCAACATGACTTTTGAAGACACCGGTCTCGAATGGGTTATCACCTCACCTCACATTCCCCATGGAAAAACCGCTTTATTCTGTGCCGCGACAGGTTGTATCGGGGAATTGCATACGATTGATATCGGTGTCGGTTATACCCTTCCTTTTGAATTGGTAGGAGAAGAATGGATCAATGCCGATGAATTTGCGAAGGAACTGAACAGTTGTAATCTACCCGGTGTGGAATTTCGTCCGTTACATTACCGTCCCTATTATTTCACCCGTCAAAACGCGGAACTGCAGGGAGTTCAAATCCATATTATGGATATCGAAGCCTTTCAGCCCATGCGTACGCAAATCTATATTTTATCGGCAATCAGAAAATTATATCCCAACCAGAAAATATTTGGAACCAAACGGACCGGCATGTTTGACAAAGCCATGGGCACCGATCAGGTTCGAAATGATATCCGGAAAGGCAAAGCCCCGGAGAAAATCATTAAAAGCTGGCAAGAGGATTTGAAATCCTTTATGAAAATCCGGGAAAAATATCTGTTGTATAAATAATCCGGCAATAGACCAGTGAAGATTATTACTGTGCCGGCAACTGTCGGCAGTTAGCCTGCTCAGGTAAAGCCACCACTCCCGCAACCGGCGCCGCCACTGAAAGATGAAACGCGTCCGGTCGAAACCGATGGAGCAGACATTCTCCGAACCGATTGATGTTCGCCGCACTCGGGACACTCAATATCTGAATCCGGTATCGAACTGGATAATACCAGTTCTTCGTAGATCCTGCCACAATGTTTACATTCATAATCGAATATTGGCATCAAAAATCCTTGTTGTTACATTTAATGCTACCCGGCACTTTGATAATTTAATATAGGGTGGGTTACAAATAAAAATCAATTTATATGAAAGTAGTCCACGAATTACACCTGTCTGTGTCCGGCGGCTGCCGGACAGGCAGACGAATTTCACAAATATAACATTGATAGGAATGTACTTTCATTATTATTTGTGATGCTAAATCATGGATGTTATTTTGAAACAGGGCAATGCTCTCTTAACCAATTGAGACGGACCTGCAATTAGACCGTGAGGGATAAATGGATCCGCGGTGTTATATCGTATTGTATCAGATTTGCGATTGACTGTTATCCCGCCGGCATTGCGGACGATCAAGTCCCCGGCGCAAATATCCCAATCGTTCTTGGGTTTCAGGCTGACAAACAGATCACCGTGAGCTGCTGCTATATGAGCCAGTTTATATGCCACACTGCCGCAAACAACCCGTTTTTTAAATAAATCCTGATACTGTTCCCAGAGCCCGGCTCTGGTTTCCGAGCGGCTTACGTAAATCGTGGACTCGTTCAGTTGCTGTTTTGTGCTACAGGAAATGACGGCCCCGTTTAGTTGGGAAGGCTGATCTTTTACGGCGGTGAACAGTTCTTCCGTGACCGGATTGTAAATAATGCCGATGACGGGCCTGGCGTCTTCAACCAGCGCAATGGACACCACAAATTCGGGTCTGCCGGCGACAAAATCCCGGGTTCCGTCCAGGGGATCGACCACCCATACACGCTTTTTAGATAAGCGTTCCGCAGAATCTCTGGTTTCTTCCGAGAGCCAGCCGTCACCGGGAAATTCTCCCAAAAGGGTTTGTCGCAGGAACGTGTCGGCTTCCAGATCGGCAGTTGTGACGGGATTGTTATGTCCTTTATCGCGGACCTGATAGTCTTTTTTGAAGTAATTCAGAATGATCTTGCCGGCGTCTTTTGCTGCTGATGTTGCCAGTTCAAGTTCGTGGCTCAGTGAATTCTCAGAAATAGAATTACTCTCCCTTGGGTAAAATCGTCACGGTGCAGCCGCACAGCTTTTCAAACTTCTTGGCATCATCAATAGAACCAACAATGCTGCCGTAATGCATCGGTACGGCAATTTCAGGTTGGATAGTTTGAGCGGCCTTGGCAGCTTCTTCCGCCGTCATGGTATAGGTTCCACCCACCGGCAGGAAGGCAACGTCGACGCTCAACTCCTTCATTTCGGGGATAATATCGGTATCGCCGGCATGGTAGTACCGGGTACCATTCAGGGTGAGGATATAGCCCACGTTCCCGGCGCTTTTTGGGTGGAAATTTTTGTTGGTGTTGTACGACGGCACTGCTTCGATCACAATATCACCGATGATGATTTTTTCACCGATATTGATCCGGCGAATATCGCCCCGGAGAGATGTCTTGACCGATTGCGGCAGAATGAAAATAGTCTCCTTTTTGCTGATCTTGTCGATATCCTCTAAGGATAGATGATCAAAATGATCGTGTGTAATCAGAATCAGATCTGCGGCGTCCCGGTTTTTCAACTGATACGGATCGATATACACAATTTTTTTGCCGGTGAATTTTAATGTGGCGTGTCCCAGCCATTTTACATTGGATAACATAATGCCCTCCTATCACGATTTTATTATGAATTGAGAAAAACCCGACACATACGTTATTTAGTGAAAAATCTCTGATATATCAAGAGTGTTTAATAAAAAAAACAACTTTGATCGCTAAACTTTCGTTCGTGATTTTTCGGATTATTCACTATATTTTCCATGTAAATCAGGTATAAAGTCGATGCGTCAATCTCTATCAAAAGATATCATTAGCACAATCTCCGATCCACGGAATCTGAGAATAGTAATAATTGTCGTGTTCATTAATCTGGCAATTTTTATCCTGGGGCGAATTTACATCAACCCCTATTTGCAAGGAAAACCCTGCGTGGTGTGTGGAAGACCGAACACGAGAGCAGTGCAAACGCTTTGGCAATACGAAGTGAAGATCATTCCCCGTTGCAAAGACGTCAAACTCTGGTATTGTAAACGGCATGTCAGGACCGCGCCGGATATTATGAAAGAAATTCCTTCAAAAAAGGATACCATTGCCAAACGCTACAGACAGGCGGTGATTGGCGGTACGATACAGATGGTGACCCTGTTTTACACCCTGGTGTTGATGCGATTTAAAATGAAATATTTTTACACCAGTCCGATGGTTATAGGGTTTGCGTTTCTTATCGGAAACATAACATCTTCACTGAGCCTGACAATACTTTTTGGATCAATAGTGGGTATTCCCTTGTTGATCTTCTATATTTGGATAAAAACAGAAAATTGATAAACCCCGGGAGAACAATGAACCTGGATTATATTTTTCGACGCCGTAGTATTCGTAAATACACTGATAAACCGGCGACTGATCGGCAAATCAAATATATTCTTGAAGCTGCCATGGCTGCGCCGTCGGCTCATAATTTCAAACCATGGCGTTTTATTGTTATTCGTGATCGTGAAACTTTAGATCGGATCGCCCGGGTTCATCCCCACGCCAGGATGCTTTTTCAGGCGCCGCTGGGGATTGTCATTTGCGGGGATATTTCCATCTCCCCTGAGCGCTGGGATCAGGATTGCGCCGCGGTAACGGAAAATATTTTGTTGGCGCTGCCGATTAGGCGGCGTGTGGATCGGGTATCACCCGCGCAAAGATGAAGAAGATATTCTAAAGAATGTCGTTCCGGTTCCGGACAATAACCGCATTTTCAGCCTGGTCGCCATTGGTCATCCGGCTGAGAAAAAAATCTCCCGCTCCCAGTATGATGATAAAAATATTCATTATGAAACCTGGTAACAGATTACCTGAACTATATGTTGCTTATTGGAAAAAGAGAGGCGGTCACCCTTCCCCGCCTGCGGTCGGGCAGGGATGAACTCACAGGGTGACATACGATGAACTCAGGGTGACAGTAGAGCGAAAATATTTACATTATAAATTAAGTGAGAAATGTGAATTAACATAATTACAGTTGAAAGGGAAAGATGAAAAAAGCCGACATCATTGTCATCGGAGCCGGCGTGGTCGGCCTGGCGATTACTCGCCGTTTATCTTCTATCGCTAAGAAAATCATCCTCCTGGAGCGGCATAACACTTTCGGGCAGGATGCGTCCACCCGCAACAGTGAAGTGATTCACGGCGGCATGTATTATCCCAGCGCTTCCCTGAAAACCCGCCTTTGCGTTGAGGGAAACCGGATGCTGTACGAAATTTGTTCACAGAACGACATCGCCTGTAAAAAAACCGGAAAACTGATCATCGCCAACACCGCTGACGAAATCAAGTATGTAGAAAAAATATATCAGCAGGGTCTCATTAACCTTGTTCCAGGTCTCCGCATTATTGATGAAAAGGAGATCAAAGCGCTCGAGCCCAATATCCGCGCCCGGTATGCGCTGTACAGTCCTGAAACAGGCATTCTGGACGTTCAGGAATTGATGCAATATTTTGAAACGGCATCTCTTGAAAACAGTGTCGATATCTGCTACGATCATGAAGTCATCGATCTCGCGAAAAATAGTGACGGCTATTTTGTCACGGTTAAAACAGCGGATGGAAGTGTTGAAACGTTCGTTACGGAAGTATTGATAAATGCCGCCGGAATGTTTGCGGATAAGATTTCGGCGATGCTGGGAATCGATATCGACGGTAATCACTATAAAATCCATTGGGTCAAAGGAGAATATTTCAATATTTCAAAACGGCATGCGGGAAAAATTACTCATCTCGTATATCCTACTCCAACTACCGTCAGCCTGGGAATTCATGTTCGTCTGCGCCTCGATGGGACTATGGCGCTCGGCCCAAGCGCTAAGTATGTCGATGAAATCAATTACGACGTTGATCCCGCTCATCTTGAACAGTTTTACGAAGAGGGCAAGGAATATTTACCGTTTTTGGAGTATGCAGATTTATCGCCGGATATATCGGGGATTCGCGCCAAACGACAGGCGCAGGGCGAAACGGTTCAGGATTTTATCATTAGAAACGAGGAAGACAAAGGGCTGCCTGGATTCATCAACCTGGTGGGAATCGATTCACCGGGATTGACGGCCTGTCCCGCCATCGC
>JADHWC010000079.1 GCA_016783665.1 Fidelibacterota bacterium
GCGCGCTTGAAAAATCCACTGGCTCACAAACTGATATTTGAGACACGCATGAATAATGGATTACAACTATTCAAGAAGGGCAAAAGGGGCAATATCAAGATTATAAGATACCTTAAGAAGGACCATATTCTTTATATGATCACAGATCAGGATGCCCGGAAGAATGGAATATGGATTAAATATTTTGGACAGTGGTCATCCGCCTTTCGGGGACCGATGCTGTTTGCACAGCGTCAGCAAAGCCCGGTGATTCTATGCACCTGTCCGATGGACATTAATGGAAAATACAACATTCATTTCGAACGATTTTCGATGGAAGTTCCGAAAGATGATGAGAAAGAATCTCCGGTTCATTACCTGACCCAATCCTACACCGATTATTTCGAAAATCTGATTCGGCAATATCCGGAACAATACTACTGGTTGCACCGTCGCTGGAAAACAAAAGTCCCCAAACATCTTGCAGAGAACGACAGGTAATATAATGAAACCTGCGATTGTGAATTTACAATACGTGGATGCAGCTGGAAAGGCACAAATATATGATGCCCTCCAATCAGGGGAGATTATCGCATATCCTACCGACACGATTTACGGTCTGGGAGTCGATGTTTTTAACCCGAAAGGTATTATCAAGCTTTTTCATCTCAAAGAAAGGGAAAGCACGAAACCGGTCAGTATCTTATACAGCAATGTGAACCGGGTGTTAACGGATTTTCAGAATCTTAATGAGTATCAGCAGCGAGCTGTCAGGTCGCTGATGCCCGGTAAAGTAACTTTACTGTTACCGGCGCCTTCAACAAAGCGTTTTCCGGTATCTCTCATCCGGAACGGATATGTTGGTGTGAGGGTCGCTGATCTACCGGCATTGAACAATCTTATGGATGATTATCCTCACCCTATTTCCACGACCAGCATTAATCCGGCGGGTCTGCCGCCCGCGAAAAATGTGCAGGAAATTCTCGATTATTTCGGATCGGAATTAGCAGTGGCCATTGATAATGGAAAGACAGATGGCGCCAGATCATCTACAGTAATAAAACTCTATGATGATTCCTGGGAAATTTTACGGGAAGGCACCGTAAGCAGGTCGCAGGTAGAAATTTCACTCAGTACTAAAATGTAACATTAAACATCATCACCAATCGAAAATAATATGAATAATTTATCCCAAAACAGTTTTGAATTATTACCATCGGTACAGCAGGTTCTGGAAACGGTGTCAGCTGAGATAACTCCGGTTAAACATACGTATCTGACAATAATTATAAGAGAAGAACTGGATGCTGTACGGAAGCGAATCCAGACAACCCGGTTCAGGCTGAAATCCAGAGATCAGGCTCTGACATTGATCCGTAACGCCGTCATTACGCAAATTCAGGAACTCACGACCACTCCCATTAAGAAAGTCATCAATGCCACCGGCGTGGTGCTGCATACCGGATTGGGACGAGCGCCGCTGGGAGAACAATCTTTACAATTTCTAATGAATATTGCCCCGGGATATCTGAACCTGGAATACGATCTAAAGAGTGGAAAACGCGGGGAGCGCCTGGATTTGACTGATAAATACTTATGTCTGCTAACTGGCGCCGAAAGTTCTGCCGTCGTGAATAATAATGCCGCGGCGGTGATGATCGCCCTGAACTCACTCGCATACCGTAAAGAAGTTATCGTTTCAAGAGGAGAACTGATTGAAATCGGCGGCTCCTTCCGCCTGCCCGACGTGATGAAAAAAAGCGGCGCAAAGATGATCGAAGTGGGTACAACGAACAGAACTCACCTGCGGGATTATGAGAATGCGATTAATCATAGAACCGGCGCGATTTTGCTCGTCCACACATCCAATTACCGTGTTGAAGGCTTTACGATAAAACCGCCGGAATCGGATATTATTAAGCTTGCTCATAAAAACAATATTCCGGTTATCATGGATCTGGGAAGCGGCGCGTTAATTCCAACCGGTAGTATGGGATTGCCGGAAGAGCCGCTGGTGTCTGATACAGTTGCCGCAGGTTTTGATGTGGTTACCTTCAGCGGTGATAAGTTACTTGGCGGGCCTCAGGCGGGATTGATCGTCGGAAAATTTCCGTATATAATAAAAATCCGCAAAAACCCGCTGATGCGAGTAATGCGCTGTGATAAAACCACTTTCAGCCTATTGACATATACCCTGAGTAAATACATCCTTGATAAAAAAACACCGGAGGTCGCAGCCTACTCCTCGCTCACAAGATCAAGAGATCAATTAAGATCTATGGCACAGCGGATAGTTGAAAATATTATAAACAAGGTGAATAACTGCCTAACAATTAAAATCTGCGATACATTGACCGAAGCCGGCAGCGGTTCCATGCCCATCGAAACGATTCCCAGCGTGGCGATTAGGATCAGTTCCGATCGAATTTCAGAAGAAAAGCTTGCCAGACTATTTCGTCAGCAGGACCCACCGGTAGTAGGATATCTCAAAGAAAAACGGTTTTATCTGGATCTGATGGCAGTTGCGGAAAAGGAAATGATCTTTATTCAGAATGCCATAAACCGTGTAGCATCTCAAATTAAAGCGAAATAGCTCAATTACGATATATGCGCCCCATTATCATTGGAACAGCTGGACATATCGATCACGGGAAATCCACATTGATACAGGCATTGACCGGAACCGATCCGGATCGTCTTAAAGAAGAAAAACAGCGGGGCATGACGATTGACATCGGCTTTGCCTTCCTGACAAAAAACATCGCCTTTATCGATGTGCCCGGGCATGAGCGCTTTATAAAAAATATGGTCACCGGCGCCAGTACAATCGATACAGGACTGCTGGTGATTGCCGCTGACGACGGCATCATGCCCCAGACCCGCGAACACCTCGATATTTTATCCCTGCTGAATATATCCCGTGGTTTAATCGTGATCACAAAAATTGATATGGTGGATCAGGAGTGGATCGACCTGGTTGAAGAAGAGCTTCGGAAACTGATTCAGGGAACATTTTTACAAAATGCGCCTGTTTTTCGGGTTTCTTCAGTGAAAGGAACCGGGATTGCCGAATTAAAAGACTATCTTCTGAAATTACCGGAACAAGTGGGTGATTCGGTGACCGGACCGGAGTTGTTCCGACTTCCCGTTGACAGAGTATTTGCGTCGAAGGGGTATGGCACCGTAGTTACCGGGTCTGTGATCAGCGGACAGGTCAGTGTCGGTAACGAACTGGAAATCCTGCCTCTGCAGAAACCGGTAAAAGTACGGGGAATCCAATCTCACAATAAATCAGTTGATAATATTTCCACCGGACACCGGGCGGCGATTAATATCCAGGGCATTGAGCATCAGCAGATTGAAAGAGGATTTGTCCTGGCTACTCGCGGCTATTTCAAGCCGACTAAATTAATCACCTGCTCAGTATCAGCGTTGCCCTCGGCGCCGGATCTGGTATATAACGCCCGTGTTCGGGTCCATATCGGAACCGGCGAGTACCTGGCGCGGATCCGTTTAATTGGAAAAGATAAACTGCTCCCCGGCGATTCAGCTATCGCACAGTTGGTGTTTGACAGGGAAATCCTGGCCGGTTTTCAGGACCGTTTTATCATTCGTCAATACTCGCCCATGATCACTATTGGCGGCGGCTCTGTGCTCGGAGTTCAATCTGCTCCACTGCGTAAAAAAGACGTCCAAGCGGCTCAATCTCTTGCTACGTTGAAAAATGCGAACCTTCTTACAGTAGTTCGTTGGCAGCTTGAATCCAATCCGACCCAAGTTTTGACTGTACACACGTTGGCTGTGCGCTTATCGTGTCATGACGACATCATTCAAAAGCATCTCGATGAATTGAAGAGAGAAGGTGCGGCAGTTCAAATTGAAAACGCCTGGTGTGCCACTAAATTCCACAATAATCTAAAATTGGAATTTCTCAGCCTGATTCGGCAATATCATAGATACAAACCTTTATCTCCGGGACCATTAAAAACTGAACTCTTCGGAACCGTTAACGTTTCACCGGTTCTGGGAAATATTATGTTGAAACAGTTGAGTGATAAGCAACGGATCAAAATCATGGGTGATAGAGTAGCCATGGCGGACTTTACAGTGGATTTTTCGGAAGCACAACAGCGCTTTATTAACCGGCTGGATGAGATACTACAAAATTCCGCTTTCAATCCTCCCGATTTGAAAAAAATTCATCAATCTTCCAGTCTGCCGGAAGAAGATATTCAACTGATTATCGCCGATCTGCTGGATCAGAAACGCATCGTACAGATTGATAAAAATAAATTTCTGCATTCGGAAGTCGTGGAAAAAGGCCAGTCGCTGATTCGGGAATATTTAATAAATAAAAATACGGCGACTGTTAGTGAACTGAAAGATGTCTTGCAAACCAGCCGAAAATGGGCGATCCCGATCTTAAATTATTATGACCGGATTGGGTTGACGGTTCGGCGCAATGACCAGCGAATGTTAAGTTAAATATCTATGGAATGCACCGATGATATTGGTGCGCTCCAAAACAATTTCTAATATAACCGGCGATTCCGTATATTTAAAGCCAGACTGAAATGACGAATAAGAAGGACCATATCGACGAATCAACTCCCGTAATGCGGCAATTCAGCGCCATCAAAGCCAAATATCCTGACGCCCTGCTGCTATTCCGAATGGGCGATTTCTATGAGACCTTCCGGGAAGACGCCAAGACTGCCGCAAAAATCCTGAATATTACTCTGACCAAACGTGCTAACGGCAAAGCCGCTACGGTTCCCTTAGCTGGTTTTCCCTATCACGCACTGGATAATTATCTGCACAAATTGTTGAAAGCCGGACTGAAGGTCGCCATTTGTGAACAGGTGGAAGATCCCAAACTGGCGAAAGGCATCGTCAAACGGGAAGTTGTGGAACTGGTCACGCCGGGAACCGCTATTACCGAAAATTATCTGGAAAAGGAAAAAAATAATTACCTTGTCTCAATCATTTATGACGATAAAACAGCCGGTATTGCGACAATTGATGTTTCTACCGGTGAATTTTTCTTATCAGAGACATCGCTGGCAAGACTGAAAGAAACCGTTCTGTTTCTACAGCCATCGGAGATTCTCTGCCCGGAACGGCAGCAGGAAGAAGTTTCCGAGCTGTTTCAACAGCAGGTTCTGCGGATTACATCGATGGAAGACTATTTCTATTCCCATGAAATGGCATATGAAACCCTGATCCATCATTTCAGAACGCAATCTCTGAAGGGGTTCGGTTGTGAAAAGGCAACGATGGGGATTATGGCGGCGGGACCGGTCATCAGCTATCTGCGCCATAATCACCAGACCAACCTGGAACATATTTCGAGCCTGAGATTGCAGAGCGATCAGGATGTAGTTTTAGTTGACGAGTTTACTCAGCGCAACCTGGAACTTTTTAAGACGATGCAAAGCGGCAATGAGCGCGGATCGCTGTTCGGTGTGATCAATGATACCGTTACGCCTATGGGCAGCCGGCTCTTAGTGAAATGGATGCGGGCACCCCTGTGCAAGTTGACGGAAATTCGTCGTCGTCACGACCAGGTAGAATTCTTTTTTAACAATCATAAAAATCGAGCTGAATTACGAAAACTGCTTGGTAAAACAAGCGATCTGGAACGATTATTGTCCCGGCTGACTACTAACCGCGCCGGCTCACGGGAATTGAACTCTTTGAAAACGACTCTCGAACTGATCCCGCAAATTCGTGCCATTGTCGAAGGTGAAAATGCCTTCAAACAGTTAAATAAATCCCTCTCTCGTTTGCCTAAAATCGTGGAGTTATTAAACAGCGCCATTAAGGATCAGGATTTACCGCTATCTATCAAGGAGGGCGGATTCATCCGGGACGGTTATTCCAAAGAACTCGACGAATACCGCCATATTATCCGGCACGGTAAAGAGTGGATCCTTCAGATGCAGTCCAAGGAGCGGGAAGTCCTGGGAATTCCAACGCTCAAGGTCGGTTACAATAGAGTTTTTGGCTACTATATCGACGTCACCAAGCCTCATGTGGATAAAGTGCCGGACAGCTATATTCGTAAACAAACCCTGGTGAATTCCGAGCGTTTTATCACGCCTGAGCTGAAAGAATACGAAGAAAAACTATTAACTGCCGAAGAAAAGATGTCGGAGATCGAGTATGAGATTTTTCAGGCGCTCCGTGAAAAAGTCCTCAAGGAGATCAAAGCCATCCAGCAAAATGCGGCAATCATCGCAGAACTTGATGTGCTGAGTACACTGTCCCATATCGCCGATCGCAATAAATACACACGCCCCGAAATGAATGAAAGCAGCCGGATCGTTATCAGTGCCGGACGCCATCCGGTGGTGGAATATCTCTTACCGCCAGGCGAGAATTTTATTCCAAATGACATAGATGTAGATAATAAATCCAACCAGATACTGATAATCACCGGACCCAATATGGCAGGAAAATCCACCTATCTGCGCCAGGTAGGAATTATTGTGCTGATGGCGCAAATGGGCAGTTTCATTCCAGCCGATGAAGCTTTTATCGGAGTAGTTGATAAGATATTTACCCGTGTCGGCGCCAGCGACAACCTGGCTGCCGGTGAGTCCACATTTCTCATGGAGATGAACGAAACAGCAAATATTCTTAATAATGTGACGCCTCGCTCATTGATTTTATTAGATGAGATCGGTCGTGGAACGTCCACCTATGACGGCATGTCTATTGCCTGGGCGGTGACGGAGTATTTGCATCAGCATAAAGATGTTGCCGCAAAGACCCTGTTTGCGACCCATTATCATGAATTAACCGAACTGGAAAAAATCCTGCCCCGTGTGAAAAACCTGAATGTCGCCGTCAAGGAATATGGTGACCGGGTCGTTTTCTTGCGTAAGATCATCCCCGGCGGTTGCGATAAAAGCTACGGTATTCATGTGGCTCAGATGGCAGGGATTCCCATGGAGGTAATCCACCGCGCCAACGAGATCATGTCCAATCTGAGCACCGATGAGCGGGTGCTGCCGACGGATAAAGTGAAATATCATAAACTTCCCGAACCTAACAAGAACCAATTGGGCTTATTCGACCGGCAGGAAAACGAACTGCGCAAAACACTGAAGAGTGTGGATATCGACCGCATGACGCCCATCGAAGCGCTTCAGAAACTTGACGAACTCAAAAAGGAATACGGAGTTTGATAGCGGGAACTTTAAAACCGGACTGCCGTATCATTCAGTAATATGAAATTCTTCAGGACAATTCAATATAAATATTCCAAATTATCGAGGCTTTTTTCAGTTACACTGCTTGTTGCCTCTGTAACGACAACGTCTTTTGCCTTTGGTGATAAATATGCCGGTGAATTTCTGAAGATCGGCATGGGCGTCCGGGAAATGAGCCTGGGCGGTTCGGTGATTGCCTCGCCGCAAGCTGCCGCCGCTGTTTACTGGAACCCGGCGTTTCTGGTCGAGAATACAGTTCTCTCCGGACAATTCATGCACACCGAAGAATTCGGCGGCGTACTTAACCTGGATTATTTCTCACTGGCAATTCCTGGTCGCTCGGATTATGCCTATGGCGTCAGTTTTTTTCGACTGGGAGTAGATGATATTCCCGATACCCGCTCGGCGCTGATCGATGATAACGGCAATGGTAAACTGGATCCCGGTGAACGACTGGATTTTGGTAAGATCGGGACATTCGGCGCCAGTGAGAATGCGCTGTTCGTCGCCATCGCCCGGCAGATGAACCCGCGCTTATATTTGGGTGGAACGATTAAAACTTTGTACAAATCTCTCGGCACAACCGCCACCTGGGGATTCGGATTCAACTTGAGCGCCCTGTATCGACTGCTGCCGTCACTCCAAGTCGGCGCGATTGTGCGTGATGTTACCACTACATTCCTCTACTATCCTGACGGCGACAATGAATTTATCCTGCCGTCGGTGCAATTAGGTGGCGTATATACTTTTGCGCCATCGGCAATTCCAATAGTCATTCGCCCGTCTGTCGGACTTGATATGACCTTAGAAGGTGAAACCAATCAGGCAGATATGAACCTGGGATTCATCAGCAGCGGCTTTCGTCTGGGACTGGAACTGCAGATTAAAAAATTCATCCTGCTGCGCGCCGGTCGGGATAACCTGGGCAGCGTTCATGTGGGCTTCGGGCTCAATACATTACTTGGCGGTATCGATTATGGTCTGGCGATGGGTGGCTCTTATACCGAATTGGGGCAGTCACATCGGGTGGGAATTACGCTGCATTTTGTGGAGTTGGGAAGGTATCTGAAAAGGTATCTCTGAGCATAATACAAAACGGTGGAATAAACCACAAAGACACAAAAACTATCCGTATTGCTTACCTTCGCAAGGTTGATGGGCGGTACTTAAACAAACAACATTTTTGTTTGCAT
This sequence comes from Fidelibacterota bacterium, assembly GCA_016783665.1. GTDB lineage: Bacteria > Fidelibacterota > UBA2242 > UBA2242 > UBA2242 > UBA9312. The sequence goes on from JADHWC010000079.1 coordinate 8,390, forward strand.
AACTTACCATATCTGGTAAGTTATGCATATGAAGTTTGAAGACCTTAAATATAAACTTATGGATCGTCCCTTCTTTGAAACCCAGGAAGCAGTGATCCTCTCCGGTCAGCCGGAAAGGCAGGTTCTGCCTCGGATTTCCCGTTGGGTGAGTCAGGGCAAGTTAATCCAGCTGCGGCGTGGCAAATATGTGCTCGCACCGCGGTACCAGCAAAGAGCACCGGATCACTTTTACATTTCTAACTACCTTTACCGTCCCTCTTTTGTCAGTCTTTATACAGCGCTACAGTATTATCAATGCATCCCCGAGGAGGTCCATGTGATTCAGGGAGTGACAACGCGGCAGACCGCTGCCTGGGGAACCGGTATGGGACGATTTCAGTATTTTAGCACTACTCCAAATCGGTTTTTCGGCTATTCTAAAGTGATCATGGGAAATGGTGAACAACAATCGGCTCTAATCGCCGATTTGGAAAGAGCGCTGATTGACGTCTGTTATTTCTCTTCCGGTGAATGGACCACAAGCCGCTGGTTGGAATTGCGGCTCCAGAATTGTGAGCTAATCAATATCAAGAAATTGCTGGAATATACCGGGCTTATGGAGAGTCGTAAACTCGAGTGTAGTATTCACCAGCTGATTGAATTTTTAAATAATCGGGAGTGACAATGAAAAGTCAGGCAAGGGATATCGTTCAAAATGCTTCTGATATGCGGCAAGCCCGCCTTCTCTTACGGGAATATTTACAGCATCTGATTTTGCGTCAGCTCTTTGAACAGAAAATACTTCAGCAGTGGGCATTTCATGGTGGAACGGCTTTACGCATTATCCATGGCTTAAACCGTTTTTCTGAGGATCTGGATTTTCATCTGATGATGCCTGATCCAGAGTATTCCCTGATAAATCCGGTAAAAAAACTTCGGAAGAGCCTGGAGCTGCAGGGCTATCAAGTTTCCGATTCACAGATTACAAGAAAAACGGTAGCCTCGACATTTATCCGGTTTGAGCAGCTCCTGTATGAATTTGGTTTGTCACCGAACCTAAACGAAAAACTCAGTATCAAAATTGAATTGGATACCAATCCGCCGGATGGATTCAATCTCCAGCAAACCCTGGTAAACCTCTATTTTCCCTATAGTCTAATAGCCCATGATCTGCCGACATTTTTTGCAGGAAAGCTCCACACTGTTTTGCAGCGAGCTTACACCAAAGGTCGTGATTATTATGATCTGGTGTTTCTGTTGTCCCGCTGGAGAGCTCTTACACCTAATTTCCCCTATTTGCATAATGCACTACAACAGACCAACTATCAGGGAGAACAGGTTACGGATCGAAATTGGTGTGCTATTATCCTAAAAGACATATCCGAAACCAATTGGGATACGGTCATCAAAGATGCTGAACCATTCTTAGAGTCCGGAGCCGATCTTCAGCTGCTCAACCGTGATAACCTGAATAGTCTGCTTGGTGAAAACAGGGTGTAATTTGTGAGTTCGATGCAAATAAATGAAAAAACCTTCGCAAAGTTGATAGACAGAATAAACCACGAAGACACAAAGACACGAAGAATTTAATCTTGTTCCGGGGCTTCCCGCCTGCCTGTCGGCAATCTTGTCGGGCAGGTGCTCCGGAACAGACTATCCGGTTTGCGAGATTTCAAAGCGATCTCTCTCGGTACAAC
>JADHWC010000017.1 GCA_016783665.1 Fidelibacterota bacterium
TGCTATAGGACAATCACTGAACACATCGATTGAAATTTACGAAGAAGAATACAAAACCCCCGAATACGTCGAGAAAGAAGCCGCCATCAATAAAGCCATTACCAGCAACCAGGAGTACAATTCCCTGATTGCTCAGAAAACCTCTGCTTTTCTACAGTATAAAATCGCCCGGGGCGACCGTTTCCCGACCCTCAGTTCCACTTTCTCATACTATCGTGGCGGACCCGAGCTATCACGTACATACGAAGAATTCGATAAATGGTGGAACACCGACCTGACCTTTAATCTCAGCTTTCCCCTGTTTGACGGCTTTCGACGGAAAACAAACATTCAACAAAAACTTTTGAATTTCAACATTTATGAAGACCGCATCGAACAAAAGAAAATAGAGCTTGCGAGCCGAGTAGAAAATCTGATCCTGACCCTGGACACTTATCGGGAAATGATTGAGATTAACGAATTGAATATTCTATCGGCAAAAGAGGATCTGCGCCTGGCGCAGGAAATGTATCGTCTCAAATCGGCAACTCTTCTCGAAGTTCTGGACGCCCAGGTGACCTTAACCCGCGCTCAGGGCAATTTAATCACCACTAAATACGATGCAAAGATCGCCGAAACACAACTGGCGCTGGTCATGGGAACACTTTAATAGAAACCGGAATGTAAATGAAGAAAAAAAACAAACGTAAACTCATAATTCTGATCGTCCTGACGGTTGTAATCGGGGTGGTCATCATCGCAAATCAAAAGAAAAGTAAGGTTAAACCAATTGCCGTTCAAACCGCCAAGGTTAAACGGGAAAAAATCGTTCAGACCGTTAACGCTTCGGGATCATTAACCCCTAAAACTCAAGTCAAGATCAGCGCCAATGTCGCTGCCCGCATTATGAATATCACCGTAGAACTGGGCGATACCGTAAAGCAAGGCGAACTGTTAGTGGAATTGGATAAAACCCAGTATGAAGCCGCTCACGAACGTGCCATGTCTGTGGTTCAATCCGGTAAAGCCAATAAAAAGAAAGTATCCAGCGAACTGAAGCGCATGCGGGAACTCTACAAAAACAATCTCACATCCGAAGCTGACCTTGAAGCCGCAATAGCTCAAACTGAAATTGCCGAAAGCCAGGTTGTTCAGGCAAAAGCTGCTTTGAAACAGGCGACAGATGATCTGAACAAAACCCGGATCCAGGCTCCCATTAGCGGCGTTGTTACCAGTATTAATAAAGAGGTCGGTGAAATCGCTCTCGGATCTGTTTTTCAGGAAGACGTCATTCTGGTTATTTCCGACATGTCCAGGATGGAGGTCAAAGCAGAAGTGGATGAAACCGATGTGGTTAACGTCAGTATTGGCGATACGACCCTGATCGAGATCGACGCTATTCCCGATACCACTTACAAAGGCATCGTGTCGGAGATTGCTCACAGCGCCACTACCCGCGGACTGGGAACTCAGGAACAGGTTACTAATTTTGAGATCGAGGTTTCTGTTATCGGACAGGATGCTCGTTTCCGTCCCGGTATGTCGGCAACCGTGGATATCATTACCGATATCAGAGACAGTGCGATTGTCGTGCCCATCCAATCTCTGACGGTGCGACAACCTGTTCAGGCAGACTCTGCCGACGAGTCCTCCGCGACAGAAATGCCACAAGAAACTGTTAATGCTTTTAATTCGAAATCAAAAACATTGGATGTGGTCTTTGTCGTCAATGTCGCAGAGAATGAACAGCCTCGAACTAGCTCTAAATCTCTATCTTTTAAAGGACCATTTAAGAAGAAGACCTACCCTACCGCAAAGCAGCGTACTGTCGAGATAGGTATCAGCAGCGATACCCAGTTCGAGATCATCAGCGGTCTCGATGTGGACGAAGAGATTGTTACTGGAAGTTATAAAGCCATTAGTAAAGAACTAAAACATAATAGTTCATTAAAAATAACCAATAGTCCTAAAGAGAAAGGGGAAAAGAAATGAAACGTTTATTTGCAGTGATAATGGTTCTGCTGATCAGTGGGTTGATTGTCAATGCCCAGGAAAAATTTGATAAAGCAGAAAAAGAACTGGACGCCATCACCGATTCCGTCGTCATCGAAGAAGATACTGACGAACAGATCATGGATAATGATAAAGAAAGCACAAAAATCGAAGTTGACAAGGATTGGGATGACTGGGATGAAGACTGGGATGAATGGCGCAAACATCGCAAAGAAGAATGGAAAAGCAGCAAAAAGCGCGGCTATTTCCGCGGCGGCGCCGGTGGCTGGGATTATTACATGTTGGAATTGAAGGTCGATGCCATTAATAATAAGCTGGCGGAAATTGGTCTATCTTCTTTCGATGGGAATATATTTCTGTCTGGCGGCGGCGGCTGGGGCTATATCGGTCGCGGTATCCGCATCGGTGGAATCGGTGCTGGTGGCAAAGTAACGTCAAGAGGAACGCCTATTACAGGAGGCGACACGAAAGAGGTAACAATGCGCCTGGGGTTTGGCGGCGTTATCATTGAAAAAGTATTTCATCCGTTTAACAAGAGTGAAATATATCTGGGCACAATGATCGGTGGAGGAACCGTGAACATTGATTTTTCTCAGTGGTCTGAAAACACTACCTGGAATCAACTGTGGAGCGGATATGACACCACTTATACGGATAATTTCAGAACTTATCAAAACAGTATCCAAACCAATTATTTTATGCTATTACCTACAATAGGCATCCGGTACAACATTTTCCGCTGGGCGGCTATTGGTCTGAACGTTGGCTATTTATATACACATAAGAGTCAGGATGGTTGGAAAATGGACGGGCGTAATGTCACAGGTATGCCGGAAATCGATTTATCAAATGTTATCTATCGCTTTAACATCTATTTTGGTGGTTGATGCAAACACTAATTAATCTCAAAGATATTGTTAAAACATATCAGATCGGAACTGTTGAGGTTCAGGCCCTGCGGGGTGTGGACATCCTGATCCATTCAAATGAATATATCTCAATCATGGGACCTTCCGGTTCGGGTAAATCCACACTTATGAACATCATCGGCTGTCTCGATACACCCACCTCCGGTATCTATGAATTAGAAGGCGAACTGGTTCACACAATGGATGATAACAAACTGGCGGAAGTCCGCAATCGCAAGGTCGGCTTCGTGTTCCAGACCTTCAACCTTCTGCCCCGCGCCACGGCGCTTCACAATGTGGAGTTACCTCTGATCTATAGTGGAATCAGCGCCGCCAAACGTAAAGTCATTGCAGAAGACGCCATAGAAAAAGTAGGTCTGACGGATCGCATGCACCATCGACCCAGCGAACTTTCCGGCGGTCAGCGTCAGCGAGTCGCCATAGCCCGGGCGCTGGTCAACAATCCTTCGCTGATCCTGGCTGATGAGCCTACCGGAAACCTCGATTCCACAACAGGTAAAGAAATCATGGCAATTTTCGATGATCTGCACAACGCGGGAAACACCATTATCCTGATCACTCATGAAAAGATAGTGGCGGATCATGCCGACCGGATTGTCCACATTCTGGATGGTCATATCGCGGAAGATATACAGGTGAAAAACAATTGATCTCTTTTATAATCAGCCTTCGTGAAAATATTCTGATCGCCCTGCGCGCATTGGCTCAGAACAAAATGCGTGCAATATTAACGACTCTTGGCATTGTCATCGGCGTTCTTACGGTGGTTTCCGTCGCCTCGATCATCTCCGGATTAAATACAGGATTCGCCAGCCAGATATCCGCTCTCGGCAGCAATACTCTTTACGTCCACAAGTATCCCTGGATCATTCAGGACGACTTTTTTAAATATCGCAACCGCCCGGACATCACCATGAAAGACGCCGAATATCTTAAGGAACACTCAAGACTCGCCGAGGCAATCTCCGCAGCATCGGGAACTTTTCGGGATATTAAATATCGTAACAATTCCCTGACCGGCATCGGCGTATCCGGCGTCACAATGGAAACCGAGATCATCGAAGGATTCAGCATCGCTGATGGGCGCTACTTCACCCAGATTGAGATCGATCACAATAAAGCAAGCGTCGTCATTGGCAATGAGATCAAAGAAAAATTATTTAATCATAAAAATCCTCTGGGTGAACGCATCAAAGTCGGTGATTTCTCGTACACTGTCATCGGAGTAATGGAAAAACGGGGCAGCCTACTGGGCCATAATCTCGACTCAGAGGTCTACGTTCCACTGGGCACAATCTTCAAGAATTTCGGCTTTCACCGCAGTATCCGCATTCTGATCAAAGTCCCGTCACCCGAAATGATCGAGCAGGTCATAGATGAGATCCACTTCCTGATGCGGGTATCCCGGAAACTGAAACCCCAGGAAGAGGATAACTTTTCCATCAATCAGCAGGAAATGCTGACCAACATGTACAAACAGTTGACAAACGGACTGTACACCGCCGCTTTCGGCATCGGCGCCCTCTCCCTCATTGTCGGCGGGATCGGCATTATGAACATTATGTTGGTTTCGGTCGCAGAACGCCGTAAAGAAATCGGTATTCGCAAAGCCCTGGGCGCCAAACAGCGGGTTATTACGTTTCAGTTCATTATAGAATCCATCATCATCTGCAGCGTAGGCGGTATCATCGCTATTCTACTCAGTTTTCTGATGTCCCTGGTGATCGATAAAGTTACTCCTTTTCCATCCAATGTGCCGATCTGGTCGGTACTCATGGGGCTTGGATTTTCATCTTTGGTGGGACTATTCTTCGGCATCTACCCCGCCCGGCGCGCCGCCAAACTTGACCCTATTGAATGTTTGAGATACGAATAACAGGGAATTATGAATTTCGACGAAGGATTAAAACTCGCCTGGCAAACCGCAATATCCAATAAATTACGGACTTTTCTGACAACCCTCGGCATCGTCATCGGCGTTATGTCCGTGATCGGCATGATGTCCATTATCAATGCCCTGGAACGGCACATGATCAATGCCCTCTCTGCTGTAGGCGGCGACATTTTCTGGGTGCAGAAATACCCGGCAGTGCAAATGGGTCACCTACCCAGGGAAATCCGCATGCGTAAGGACCTGAAGTTCAAACACGCGGAAGCAATCCGTAAACGCGCAACTTATATCGAAGCCGTTTCCGGTGAGAGCGCTACGTACGGAAAACAGATCAAATACCGGGACGAAGCGACAAATCCCAATATTCTGGTTTACGGCGGCGATGAACACTGGGCGGAGGTCAACGGACGCTATATTTCCGAAGGTCGCTTCTTTACCAGTGAAGAGATCCACCGCAAGGAGTATGTCATTATCCTGGGAAACGATATCGTGGAAAAGCTGTTTCCTTTTTCATATCCCATAGACGAATATATCAAGATCAACGGCATCCGCTTCAAAGTGATCGGGTTAATCGAACCCCAGGGCAAGCTGTTAGGCGGTAGTCGCGATAACCTGGTTACCATTCCTTATACCACCTTTACAAAAGCCTTCGGTCAAAAGCGTTCCATCGCAATTGCCGTGAAAGCCCGCAGAGGACAGATGGCGGAAGCCATGGATCAGATCACCGGCATTCTGCGCGTAGCCCGAAAGGTTCCTCCCGGTCAACCAAACGATTTTGAAGTAATTACCCAGGATTCCATCATGGACACCCTGAAACAATTTACCGGCTTTATCTTTATCGCCGCGGTAGTGATATGCGGAATATCACTGCTTGTAGGCGGGATCGGCATTATGAACATCATGCTGGTGGCGGTCACGGAACGAACAAGGGAGATCGGTATCCGTAAAGCTGTGGGCGCCAAGAAACGCCATATCCTGAACCAGTTTCTCACCGAATCAATCGGCATCTGTCTCTTCGGCGGATTGATCGGGGTGATACTCGGCGTCGTGATTGGAGTTCTTATCGCCGCCGCCCTGAAACTGCCGCCTACGATCCCTCTCTGGTCGGTCTTTCTGGGAGTCGGTTTTTCCCTGATGATCGGGCTTATATTCGGCGTCTACCCCGCCATGAAAGCCGCCCGGCTGAATCCTATTGAAGCATTGCGCTACGAATAAATACAATTGTTGTGCTTGCTCAATTATAAATAACATTATTTTTAATAAACTCTCTTGTATACGGGTTTAAATAGTACCTTTTTCTATTTTTTATTTTAAATTAGCAACAAGGAAATTAACGAGAGAAAAATGGTAATTGAAGATTATATTCCAAAAGATATTAGAGATCTTTATGAAGTACACGATTTTAAACATGCTGCAGCAATTCTGAAAAATGAGTTTTACGGGGAATTTGTTGAAATATGTGGTGCGCTACGTAGATTCAGATTTTCTGAAAAAGATGTAAAAGTACCCGGTGGTAACGAAAGCCCAATTCCTAAAATATTTTCTGAAATTTTACGACCAAATTGGCAGGAAAAGAAACTTCATGCAAAATTGGTTGTGCAGGATGAAGATAGTGATATTGAAGTAAATCTTGATTCACATAAAGTCGATTATATAAAAGGACGAGTTGCTTTTGATCTGGAATGGAATAGCAAAGACCAAACATTTGATAGAGATTTATATGCATTTCGTGCATTTTTTGAATATAACAAGATCAGTTTAGGGGTTCTTGTTACAAGGAGTAACGAGTTGGATCCCTGGTTTAATTCTTTAGGTTCATATATTGATGTAAATGGAAAAGAAAGACAGTACAAGGCAAAATATGGCGCAAGTACAACTCATATGGGAAAACTTTTACCTCGTTTAGAAGCAGGAAGAAACGGAGGCTGTCCCATTCTTGTTTTTGGAATAACTACAAAATTATTAAAATAGCGGTAATCATCATGACAGAAGAATACAACCACATGATCGCAGAATCATTATTATCCTATGGATTCAATCAATTTGGTACAATATTAGCGGATCCCCCATGGCAATTTTCAAATAGAACTGGTAAAATGGCACCAGAACATAAACGCTTAAAGCGATACGAAACAATGTATTTAAAGGAAATAATGGAACTTCCGGTTGCTCATTTAGCAAAGGATAAAAGTCATTTGTATCTATGGGTTCCAAATGCATTAATAAATGAGGGCTTGGAAGTTATGGAACGATGGGGCTTTACTTATAAAACAAATCTCATTTGGTTTAAAATTAGAAAAGATGGCGGTCCTGACGGTAGAGGAGTTGGATTTTATTTTCGAAATGTAACTGAGGTAATTTTATTTGGAACCCGGGGGAAATTACGGACATTGGCGCCCGGTCGAAGCCAGGTAAATATTATTCAATCTAGAAAACGAGAACATTCAAGAAAACCTGATGAATTATACGATATAATTGAAAAGTGTAGTTCCGGCCCATTTATAGAATTATTTGCCCGCGGTACCCGGAAAGGCTGGACTGCCTGGGGAAATCAATCTGAAGATTACAAGCCGGATTGGCCTACTTATAATTACAATTCTTCCAAAACTCCTGTTAAATCAACAAAACAATTAGCATTTTTAGAAGACCGGGAAAAGTATAACGTGCAAATGAAGTAAATGGTAAAGTATGATATTTAATACACGACATAGATTGTATCAGTTTTCTGTATCTGTATCCCACTAATTATAATACTGAAGCAAAAAAAATAGAAAACCCGCTCCCCCCCCTGGTAAAACAATTACTACAATAACGATAGATTAAAACGTGGGAAAAATTCTATTATAAAAATTCCCAGCAACATACTATCACATCGTTCCTTCACCAGCGGATATCGGTTTCCCTTTTTCTTCCCGGTGCCATAGAGTTTGCCGCTTGTTTTCAGCAGTTCCAGCAAAGCGAAGCCCAGGGTGATTTGACTCTGTTTGCCGTTCAGTCCGGACGGGATGACTATGGAATTCTTTTCAATGTTATATTCCGCCGGTTGATAGCCATAATCTCCGGCGGCTTTCAGGAAGTTGATGATCCGGCAAATACGAAAAAGTGTCATGGCGGATTCCCGGCTGTAATCCGGTCGGGTATAAGGAAAAAAACTGGAGCGGTAGCAGAGTTCCGAATCCGGTATCTGTCCCTTTGCAGCTAATTCATCAAAGATTGGTGTGCCGGGAACCAGGTAAAACAGCGAAGGTCCGATCAGGCATGGAAACGACGCAAGGAAGAGGATCGATTGGAAGTTGTCTTCTACGGTATCGCCGGGTAATCCAATAATCAGGTAGGCGGTTACGGTCAAGCCTGTCTGCTGTGCCGTCTGAACAACTTTGGTGAACGCAGCGGTATCAAAAGGACGACTAAGAGCCTGTTGTTTTTTTCGGTCAGGTGTAACCAGCGAAAGGTTAATTGAAGAAAAACCGGCGCGCTTCATCTTTTCCAGAACTTCCGCATCGAGGTTAGTGACGGTAATACCGTTCATCGCCTGGAGAGATAGATCATAATCGGAAAATCGTTCGATGATTCCATCCAGGAAATGATGCAGCCAGCGCTTATTGCCGCCAAAATGATCATCCTCGAAATCAAATGACCGGAAACCCGCCTTGATTTTATCTTCTATTTCCAATAGAACATTTTCCACAGAGCGCAGACGATATTTTGTTCCGAAAGTCTGGTGAATGGAGCAGAACTTACAACGATGGGGACAACCCCGGCTTGCCATGATCATGGCGTGGCGTTTACGGGAAAGAGTGTATCGCGGCGTGCCGGGAATATCATAATCAGCGAAAGGCAGTTCGTTGACATTGGTGATGATTTCAACCGGATTCTGCTTCATGCCGCCATCGGAACGCCAGACCAGGTTTGGCACTGCTGCTAAATTTGGTTTGGGCTTTTCCAGCTCACCTAAAAGTTGGGGAACAGCCAATTCGCCTTCGCCAGGAATAATAAAGTCGGCGCCGGCGTCGAAAAGCGAATCAGGATTAAAGTATGTCCCGGGACCGCCGATGATAATGGTAGCACGATGGTTTTTTTGCCGGATCAATGGAATGATTTCCAGCACCTCATGAATGTAAGTAGTGAAAAGCGCGGCAATCAAAAAAACATCGGTTTCAGCCGGAATAAGACCGGCGATATGATTGATATTCGGGCCAAAACGAGAGTAGGATTTATAGAGTGAGAATGGAGATGCGTCGTCCGGTCGGTAATATTTTGCAACAGCATGAAATTCTCTTGGAAACGGTATCTTGCGGGGTTTTCCCTGACGCAGGTCGAGCAATTGCAGATCGTGGTTTTTCAGCATTGCGCCGATGTGAAGCAGCCCGAGCGGAATATTCCGGATGTTGGTGGCATAGAAATCTTCAATGGGCGGCTGGATCAAGCAAATGTTTGCCATGACCAAAGCTGTATCAGGAAAGATGATAAAGTCAAGACCGGGAAAATCCACAGTCTATTCCGGCAGTTGTCTTGACAAAACTTCATAAAGGGCGTAAATTCATTTTTGTTTTTTTAAGTTGGGACATGAATTTGATAACGATCGGAATTCCGGATATGCGATTAACGCCCATTGCTTCTGTCATTTTAAATATCCTTCAAACATATTTTAACAGACTATTTATATGAAAAAACGTCCGGCAGTGACGCCGTTCCATTATTTTTAAATCATTGACTATTGTGATAAAGGAGAGTTTTCATGGAGTCGAAACTCGAACACTTAATTGAGAAGATAAAAACCGACGGGATTGAGGAAGCGCAGAAATCCGCCGGTGAGATTATCAAAACAGCCCGAAAAGAAGCCGATTCTATTATTAAGAAGGCTCAGAAAGATGCTGATATAATTGTCGCCGACGCCGGGAAGCAGGCTGAAAAACTCAAGTCCAATGCCGAATCCGCGTTGAAGCAGGCTGCCCGTGATACCGTGCTGGTGACAAAGGAAAAATTGATAAAGCTGCTTGATAAGGTATTTCAAAGGGAGCTGGGCACCGCCCTGTCGCCGGACTTTATGAAAGAGCTGATCCTTAAAATAGTGGAGCATTGGAGTGACGGCGCCAAACTGGAAGTATTGGTCAGCGAGAAAGACCTGGAAGAATTGCGGGACCTGATATTTGTAAAAAGCCGTTCAGAATTAAAAGACACCCTTACTATAAAAGTGGATAAAGGCATTTCAAAAGGCTTTCGCGTCGGGTTAAAAGACAATAATGTATATTATGATTTTACGGACGAGAGCATCGCGGAATTTCTCGCCGAGTTTTTAAATCCCGGCATAAGAGAAATATTAGATAAAGCGTAATGGATAGATATTACTATTTAGCCGCACAACTTCCTGCACTGTATTTTGACAAGGAACCGTTCATGACAGTCGAAAGATTCCTGTACGAATCACAAAAGTGGTTAAGTAAAGGGAATTTAAAGGCTCTGAAAGAAGCGAATATCAATACCATTACGGCGAAAAAATCCGATCTGCCGATTCTCAGGAAATTCATATTCTACGAATATACTTTGAGGAACGAATTGGTTCATTACCGTCAAGCCCTGCGCAACCGACAGGAGCATAAACCGTTGTTGTTTCCTGTTTCGGTATTGAAAGAGGGCAATCCGCTGGATGTGGAGAAAAAACTGCTCCAATTACGCTGGCAGGTAATAAACGAGCTGGAGTTCGGACATTACTCGGATATTGAATTTCTGGCGTTATATTATCTGAAGCTCCAGATATTACAGAGACTACAGCATTTTGATAAAGATACAGGCAAAGAAAAATTTAAAACATTTACTGAAATAGGCGTATGAATAAGACTAAAGGAAGCATTGTAGGTATTAACGGCAACATGATTTCAGTTGTCTTCGACGATAATATTATCCAGAATGAAGTGGGCTATGCGATTACCGGCGAGGATCGTCTAAAGTCCGAAGTGATCAAGATTCAGGGTAATATTGCGTTTATGCAGGTGTTTGAGATCACCAAGGGTTTGAAAATTGGTGACAAAGTGGAATTTACCGGTGAAATGCTCTCAGTGCAGCTGGGACCCGGAATTTTGGGGATGGTGTATGACGGCTTACAGAACCCACTGAATGAACTGGCGGAATTGCACGGCTTTTTCCTGAAGCGAGGCGTGATTCTCGATGCTTTGGATTTCAACAAGAAATGGGAGTTTACACCAACGGCTAAAAAAGGCGATACCGTTACCGGAGGCAGTATCCTCGGTCATGTTAGCGAGGGTATTTTCGAACACAAGATATTTGTGCCGTTCGACTATCAGGGAAATTTTACAGTAAAGTCCATCGTTGATAAAGGCAGTTACAAAGTCGATCAGGTTATAGCCACAGTTGAGAATGACAAGGGCGATAAGTTGGAACTTATGATGTATTTTGATTGGCCGGTAAAAATACCGATCACTAATTATCGCGAAAAGATGGTTCCCAAAGAACCACTGGTGACCCAAACTCGTATTATCGACACCTTTTTCCCGGTAGCCAGGGGTGGGACATACTGTATTCCCGGTCCTTTCGGCGCCGGTAAAACCGTTCTTCAGCAGGTTACCAGCCGTTTCGCGGAAGCCGATATCGTAATCATTGCCGCCTGTGGGGAACGCGCCGGTGAGGTTGTGGAAACCCTGCGAAAATTCCCTGAAATTACTGATCCCCGCACCGGTAAATCATTGATGGAGCGAACGATCATCATCTGTAACACCAGTTCCATGCCGGTGGCTGCCCGCGAAGCATCGGTATATACAGCGGCAACGTTAGGTGAATATTACCGGCAGATGGGTTTGAATGTACTTTTATTAGCTGATTCAACCTCCCGCTGGGCCCAGGCGATGCGCGAGCTGTCCGGTCGTCTCGAAGAAATTCCCGGCGAGGAAGCCTTTCCCGCTTACCTGGAATCCCGGATCGCTCAATTCTATGAACGTGCCGGTTTGGTGGAACTGAACGACGGGAACATGGGAAGTCTGACCATCGGCGGAACGGTCAGTCCGGCAGGTGGAAACTTCGAAGAACCGGTGACCCAATCGACACTGAAGGTCGTGGGCGCATTTCATGGTTTATCCCGTGATCGCTCAAATGCCCGGCGCTACCCGGCGATTCATCCGCTGGAAAGCTGGTCGAAGTACAAGAGTTTTAATCAACCGAAATCGATTGACGACGCCCGCAAAATACTGTTTAAAGGGAATGAAGTTCACCAGATGATGCTGGTAGTGGGTGAAGAAGGCACATCTGTTGAAGATTATATCATTTATCTGAAATCCGAATTTCTCGACAGTGTCTATCTGCAGCAGAACTCTTTTGATTCTGTTGATGGAGCGACATCTCCTGAACGTCAAAAATATGTCTTCAAATATGTCCACGACGTGCTGATGACTGAATTCAGCCTGAAAGAAAAAAACGAAGCACGGAATTTCTTTAATAAAATGCGTCAGTTGTTCATCGACTGGAACTACATCGATATGAAAGATGAAGAGTTTAATAAGCAGGAAGCTGTAATAACCAAATTGATTGAGGAAAACTCAAGCGATGCAGAAGGTATATAATAAAATATTAAGCGTAACCGGTAATGTCATTACCGTCCGCGCGAGCGATGTCGCTTATGAGGAGCTTGCGGAAGTTACAACCCAGCGCGGCAAATCTCTCGCCCAGGTAATTAAACTCGAAAACGATATTGTATCGCTGCAGGTCTTTGCAGGCAGCCAGGGTATTGCCACCAACGACGAAATCCGCTTTCTGGGAAATCCCATGCGCGTGACCTTTTCGAATAATATGCTCGGTAGAATTTTCAATGGCAGCGGCGTTCCCCGTGACAGAGGACCGGCGTTAACTGAGAATATGATCGAGATTGCCGGACCGTCGGTAAATCCCGCCAAGCGCATTATTCCCCGGAATATGATCCGTACCAATATTCCGATGATCGATCTTTTCAATTCTCTGGTGGTTTCCCAAAAGTTGCCGATATTTTCGGTATCCGGCGAACCCTACAACGAGTTGCTGGCACGTATTGCGCTGCAGGCGGAAGTGGATATGATCGTCCTTGGTGGTATCGGATTGAAATACGATCAGTACCTGTACTTCAAGAATACACTGGAAGAGGGCGGCGCCCTGAGCCGGTCAGTTTTCTTCGTGCATACCGCATCGGATCCGATTGTGGAAGGTTTGATGGTGCCCGATCTCTGCCTGGCGGTGGCGGAACGCTTTGCCTTGAAAGGTAAAAATGTTCTCGTTCTGCTTACTGATATGACCAACTTTGCCGACGCGCTGAAAGAAATCGCCATTACTATGGAACAGGTCCCGTCCAACCGTGGTTATCCGGGGGATCTTTATTCACAATTGGCTGCCCGCTATGAAAAAGCGGTTGATTTTGATACCGCCGGTTCTGTGACGGTTCTGGCGGCGACGACCATGCCCGGCGATGATGTTACTCATCCGGTGCCCGATAACACGGGATATATCACCGAAGGTCAGTTCTATCTGCGCAATGGACGGATTGAACCATTTGGGTCACTCAGCCGTTTGAAACAGCAGGTTAATGATAAAACCCGTGACGATCACCGCGCAATTATGGATGGTCTGATCCAACTCTATGCCCAGTACAACGAAACCGAAGAAAAACGCGCCATGGGTTTCCGGATGAGCGAATGGGACAAGAAATTGCTGAAATATGGAAAATTATTTGAATCCAATATGATGGATCTGTCGGTCAATATCGCCCTGGAAGATGCTCTCGATCTGGGTTGGAAAATTTTAGCGGAATGTTTCACACCGGAGGAGACCCGTATGAAAACCGATCTGGTAAAAAAATTCTGGCCGAAGGAAGCTGCATAATGGCAAAGACTCGTTTAACTAAAAACGAATTAAAGAACCAGAAAGAGGCGCTCAAGCGTTATACCCGCTATCTGCCTACACTGGAATTGAAAAAGACCCAGCTGGTTAATGAGATCCGGATCATTACCCATCAGGTTGAAACAATCCGGAAGGAAATAGAACACTTCGAACGGGAGCTGTTCCGGTGGGTAGATGTTTTTGGGGAAGAGATCGATATACCGTCTCTTTTCTCCATCGAAAAGATAGTCACGACCGGTGGAAATATTGCAGGAATAGATATTGATATTTTTGAAAAGGTCATTTTCAAAGATGAAGAATACGACTTTTTTGAGATTCCCTTATGGGTAGATAGAGGTATCGAAGCCTGCAAGGAACAGATTTCACAAAAAGTCAAAATAATGACCCTCGAAAAACAGATGGAGGTGCTGCGTGAGGAACTCCGCATCACGATCCAGCGCATTAACCTTTTTGAAAAGGTGAAAATACCGGAAGCCAGGGAAAATATCCGGGTTATTCGTATCTATTTAGGTGATATCCAGACGGCGGAAGTGGTTCGCGGAAAAATTTCCAAAAGCAAAATACAGAAGAAAAAGGAGCTGGCGGCGGCATGATTGTCCCGATGCAAAAAGTGACCCTGTTTATCAGCGCCAGACACAAGGACGCGGCGCTCAGGCAGCTGCGCAAATTGGGCGTTGTTCATATTCAGCATTTAAAACCGCCGATATCGGATGATATATCAGGATTGGAAGCCCGGCTGAATTCCATTGAGAAAAGCCTTTTAATTATCAGCGCAGAAAACCAGAGTGTTACCGATAAAACATATAAATCCAATGATATACAGCAGATGGTTGATGAGATTCTGGCGCTGTCGTCGGAAAGGCAACAGATCGACGGCATTATCGAAGAGAAAGAATCCCTGCTGGCATGGTTTGAACGCTGGGGAAAAATATCGGCAGCTGAGGTTGAGGCATTGCAGGATAAAGGAATATATATCCGTCTCTATAATGTACCTAAAAATGTTCTTAAGAACCTGCCCGATGAGGCTATTGTAGAAATTCTTCACGAAGATAGAAACCAGGTGCTGCTCGCATTAGTGGCAGAGACTGAAGATCAGCGGCTGGAATTTAAAGAAGAACTTATTCCCCGGGAGAATTACCGATCCGTTACTGTTGAATTGGATCGATTGGCTGTCCGAAATGAAGAGATAGATAAACGGATGAACGAACTGGCTCAATACGCCGATCAACTCCAGGCTTACAAGCAAAATCTGGAAAAACGCCTCGAGTTCGCCACCGTGAAATCGGGCATGCAGGATGCCGAAGAAATTACTTATTTACAAGGTTATTGTCCGCAAGATAAAGTTGAAAACCTGGTCAGGGCTTCGGAAAAAGAGGGCTGGGGTTATCTAAGTGAAGAGCCGGTCGAGACCGACAACCCGCCTACTTTGTTGAAGCTGAGTAAATGGACCAGCATCATCAAACCTGTTTTTGACTTTCTCGGCACAGTGCCGGGCTACCGGGAATATGATATCAGCCAATATTTTCTGTTTTTCTTTTCCATCTTTGTGGCGATGATCATCGGCGATGCCGGATATGGCGCTATATTTCTTTTGATCAGCATTTTTGCCCACTATAAATCAGTGAAAAGCGGTAAGCCATTGCCCCACGCGATCAAACTGTTCTATGTGCTGAGTATTTGTACGATCGCCTGGGGAACAATCACGGGCAACTGGTTCGGCGCGGTTCAGATCGCGGCGCTGCCCGTTTTCAAAGCGATGACGATTCCGCAGCTTGCCACATTTCCCGAACTCTTTCCCGGACTGGAAGTCGAGCCCCGGCAGAAAGTGATGTATATCTGTTTTATCATTGCTGTCACCCAATTGGGTTTAGCGAATATTATGAATTTTATCAAGACTTTTCCGCAGCTGAAATGCATCGCAAATTTGGGCTGGTTTTCGGTCATAGCCGGACTTTTCTTAGTGGTTCTGAACCTGGTATTGGGCATGGCGATGCCGGGTTTTACCGTTTCATTGATTGTTTTTGGGCTATTGGCGACTATTGTTTTTGCGAACCAGGGAAAAGGCATTAGCTTTATTAAAGGCGTTGTGCAGGGACTGGGGGGAGCGTTTACGACCTTTCTAAATGCGATTGGCTCGTTTTCGAATATTATTTCCTATATTCGTCTCTTCGCCGTGGGGATGGCAACGGTAGCGATCGCATCGAGTTTCAATCAGATTGCCGTGCCTATGATGAAGGGATTCACCTTTCCGGCGGCTATTATTGTATTATTGATCGGACACGGATTAAATATCGCAATGGGCTTGCTGTCCGTCATTGTACACGGCGTCAGGCTAAACGTACTCGAATTTTCCGGTCAATTGGGTATGGAATGGACCGGATACAACTATGCACCTTTTCAAGAAAACATTAAAAATATAACAGAAGGGGAAATAAAATGAATATTGGAATGATTGGACCTGCCGCGGCTTTAGGACTTGCAGCTGTCGGATCTGCTCTTGGAACGGGCGTTGCATCTCAGGCTGCGATTGGTGGTTGGAAAAAATGTTTCGCAAACAATAAACCGGCGCCGTTTATGCTGGTGGCATTCTCAGGTGCGCCGCTGACCCAGACCATTTACGGTTTTCTGCTCATGCTCTTTATCAGCGGCAGTGACAAGGACCCGTTACTGCTGATGGCCGCCGGTATTTTCGGCGGACTGGCGATGGGCTTTTCGGCGTTTTATCAGGGCAAAGTCGCCGCTCGCGCGTCTGATGCGCTGGCGGAAACCGGTAAGGGTACCGCAAATTACTTTATGGTCATCGGTATCGTCGAAACGGTCGCGTTGTTTGTGATGGTCTTCCTGCTCTTGATGCTGTAATAATCTTCAGTTTTTAAGTTCTTACAGGAGCTTACTCCTGGCAGAGCAAAATTCTTAACGGCCGTCCGTTTGGGCGGCTGTTTTTTATAGATATATGCCCGCTCTGTCAGCTCCTAAGACCAGGCTATTGAATATCTGTAGGGAGTCGGCTTCCGGCAGAACAACCTTGAAAAAAGCCGGTAATCATTAATGTATTACCGGCTTTTTAATAATACTCCCTCTCGATTATTTAATCAATGTACATTTAACCAGTTTTTGATATTCTTTAGTGACCATTTTAATGAAATATGTACCGGCACTCATAGGACTACCGTTGTCATTTTTCCCATCCCATAATACGGAATGAAAACCAGGTTGGTAATTTGTTTGAACAAGAGTACATACCTTTTGTCCTAAAAGATCATAAAGTTCGATCAGAACTTTTGTCTCAGAGGGAATATCAAACTGTATTGTTGTGGTAGGATTGAAAGGATTCGGATAAGCAGTATGGAGAGCGTAGTCATCAGGTAACTCTTCTACAACTGGCTTCCAAAATGGACCAATACCTCTAACACTGCGGGAAATAGAATAGGCCGACTCCTGATCTACATTATCGACAGCCTTGACTTTATAGGTAGCGGTTGTTGTTCCGAATTTACTAAAGGTGATACCATTATCAATCCAGGAAGTAACCAGTCCGACATCTATAATCCAGGTGTTTGACCCGGAAGGATTAGTGTATGTTTTAGATACCAGATATTTCTGAATGTCAGCATCGCTGGGAGGGGTCCAGGTCAATTTCGGACGACTGTTTACCCAGGTGATCGACTGCAAATATGGTGTGCCGGGAATATGATCATAGTAATAAGCGCCTATATCAGTAATTGTACCATCAGGATCATACTCATTTGATGTGCCTGCATCAATACATGGTGAACCATATTGCAAATGATAATCGCTATCTAATAACGGATCTTCAAACATGTTATTGTTGTTGTGATAAAGAATTTCCTCTGGATATACAAATGTGCAATTAAAAAAATCATTAACATAATATCTGCCACCTACACAATAACTATAAATTGTAGATTGATAGAATATATTATCCCTGAATTCTATATCACTGGTTAAAGTGCCGCCTGTTTCGTCAGATAAGTATATAGTATAGATATACTCATAATCATTACTTTCAATAAAAGTACAATTATCAATATCCATTACTATTCTTGTGCTGTTTCCGTTATATTCTCTAAAATCATGGTAGATACCTATCCAATAGTTTTCAAATAAGCAATTTTTTATATCTATTACTACTAAGCCTTCTTCTTCCTTTATATATATTGGTTTTAACGCATCTTTAAAGACACAATGCGTCATCTGAACGCGAGGAGAATAATACGGATACAACTTAATGCCTTCCCATCCAAAATCAACAGTGGATTCGAAGATAACCGGAGCGTCAGACTCACCATTTATCTCCAGCGTACCAAGAACATAGAAGCCAAAATGCTTATTATTACCAGAGTTAAATTGACTAACATAATGACCACCCGGTGGAATCTGAACGGTTTCTCCTTCATCAATAGTTACCATTTTGTCGGTAGCATTTGCACTGTAATAATGCGCTTCTACCTTAACTCCTGGCTTTTTAAATACGACCGGTGTTGTTCTTCCCGTAGGCTCAGGAATATAAACCCATTCACTGTTAGTACTCACTGAGGAACCCTGATCGTCATAAGCCTTCCACTCGTTAAATACCATTATATCTGCCTGGGTAGCATAAGCATTCGGCACTCGGAGGGAGTAGCAGGGACCATCTGCAGGATATTGATTCAAAAACACCTCATGATTACCGGCGCTTATTTCCCGAAAGCAATCAGGCTGCTCCAGGGTTGCCTGATCCGATACATACCAGGAATCGTGAAGATATAAATTTACGGGTATACTACCGGTGATGGAGACTGGATCTAATTCTGTATAATAAGCAGATATTCTATTCTCTTCATCAAATTCAATGTCATCCGATCTTAACAAATACCTGCTATTAATTCGATTCCAGTCATGATGCTTTTTCTCCTGCAGTTTTTCCTGCTCGCTTTTAACATCGACAATATTCTCATCAGCCAGTATCCTTACCTCTCCATTTGAGATGACACTGTCATACCAAGTGCTGTAAGTTTTGCGATGCATAGATATATATCCCTCATTGATCGTTCCCTGTGAAGAAAGATCTGCATTCCGCAGCGTAACATATTTGTAGTCCATGGTTTCAAGATCTTTATCATCCCATCTCTTTTTAGCAGGCAGATCATCTTCCAGTGTACCCCTCGCAGTGTATGGCCAGGTTCCATCTTCGGGCCAGAAGCTTGGTCTGCCACTTAGATAATAAGAATTTTCTATTTCGGAGTCTGAGCCTTGTGATGGATACCAGGTTTTTATCCTCTCAATTATGTCCCAGTCCCAACTAAATGGATCAATATCTGTCCAAAACTGTCCATTTTCATAATTGTGATATTCATATACGTTATCGTCATAAATTTCATAACCCTGTGGATAACCTGCGGCATACGCTATCCAGGAAAATTTAAAAGCTATATAGTTGCCTATTACATTCTGTTCTGGATTATTATCATCAATTCTCAAACCGTAGGATTCATCATGGTTAAGGGTAGTGTTTTTATAGATCATATTGAAAGGACCATTTTTCCCCCAACATTGATCTATATATATAAAATGACCAACATTGCCCTCAATTAAATTTGCAAACGGATAATGTCCATGTAAAAATATATCAGAATATGCAAAATCTGTATATTGAGCATATACGCCTGGAAGTGGATCATCATCTCCAACAGTTCTATATGAGAAATTATAACCGTACACATTCCCATTGGCGCCTCCGGCTAAACATATTCCGTGTCTCAACCAATAGAAAATATTATTTTCAATCAGACAGCTGGTACCTTTATTTGATATCAATATTCCATATGCTTTTCCCGGTCCATAATCAACATTTCCTTTATGAAAATAGGATCCGTAGACTTTAATGTGAATACTATTTGAGATAACAACGTGATTATAAGTGGCTTTATTACTCTCTACATTTGACACCCAGCAGTGAGCGGCTAAACTGAATTTGATATGAGAGCCATTAGCTGCGCTGCCATTAGATGGTCCAATATAAAGGTCTTCAATCCCAACATTGATCGCAGGATTCATTTTTCTGATTCTTGGATTTAAGGTATTTAGATCGGCATTCTGATTCGGATAATTCCTGTAATCCAGATGCAATCCATCTTTTAAGTAAACGCGATTACCGCTCTTTGAGGATACCTGTACAACCTGACCTATATAAGTATTACCATTAGCATTACCATCTTTTCCCCACGTATCATAATTACTTACATATAGAGATAGATAATTTTCAGGATCAATCGTAGAAGCGTCAGATAACTCAAGATAATTGGAACCAAAATTCAGGCATTCAGGATGATTTTGATCAATCTGGATTTCCGAACCCCATGTTCCGACAACTGCAATACAACTTTTTGAAGAACTCCCATCTCCAACATTAAAAAGTAATTTTGTGCTTGACGGATTTGAAGGATCTGCTCCCGAAATAATTACATTTTTGTCAAGATTGAGAGTTGTGCTACCTAAATTATAATCTCCGGCGCTCAGAACTATTCGTGTTACTTCATCGACATTTCGATTGTTTAGAGCATCTGTCAATCCTGAAACAGAGCTGACATTGACAGTTGTCTCAACTACAGGAGCCATACCGGTTCCTGCTTTGGTCCAATCCACTGTGGGATAATCGGGTGTAATACCCATAAGGATATTTACACTGAATATCATAATTAAAATACTAATAATGATTTGCTTTTTCATCTTAAAATCCTTTCATTTTTAAACCACAAAGTGCACCAAGAAGTCACAAAGTTCACAAAGAATTTTTATGTATTATCTTTATTAAATTCTTTGCGTCATGGCGCCTCAGCGGTGAAAATTTACCTTCTTCCAATGATAACCACTCCCTGACCGGGGATATCTCCTACTGCACAAACGACATCACCTTTGCAATCACCACCATATATCATTATTGAATATGGATTTTGTGCCTCATAATCGTAACATAACTGGTAATTTTTCCCATTAAAATGCACTACTTCACCACCTACTGTAATAAATACAATATCATTGATACCATTTCCTTCGATTTTGACCACTGCATCACGGGCGTCAAGAATAGTCGCTTTTTTCGGAGTGAAATCAATCATACGGTCTTTGTAATAATATTTTATCATTGCTGCTGCAGCTGTATTAAATACAGCTGCATTATCTAATACCTTTACCGATTTAAATCTGCCAAAATCGCCATTTTCAAGATTACCATTAACTTTATTGGAAGTAAATATAGTATTCCATTGTTCATCCGAATACTCTAATGCAAGACTCTGACCGTATAGATCACCAACTATATTATAACCGGTTACGAATACCCTCTCTTCATTTCCGTCAATGTCGACTAAATCAATGAGAGTACCGCTGGACATCTTTGTGAATGTGAAGCCATCATAATAAACTATTGTGCCTTTGTAACCTGCAAAATAAATATCCGATGAGGAAGTGCCCCAGATGTTTGCTACTCCACCTTTAGTATAATCTCCAATACTCCATAATCTTTTTACTTCTTCACCGTTATAATGATTAATTGTACCGTTACTTGTTATCCAGATATCATTTTCTGTAAACACTTTAATTCCTCGAGCAGCGAAAAAATTATTCAAAGGATATAAACTTTT
The DNA here is from genome assembly GCA_016783665.1 of Fidelibacterota bacterium. Lineage (GTDB taxonomy): Bacteria > Fidelibacterota > UBA2242 > UBA2242 > UBA2242 > UBA9312. The sequence goes on from JADHWC010000017.1 coordinate 21,330, forward strand.
CAATTCCCATTCATTCCCATCCCAGTGCACAGCATTATAATAGCACCGTATACTGTTGCCGGCAGAATCAGTTTCCATAACCTTGAATTCACCTACAACCCAGATGTTGTTCTCATCAATAATAGATACATCCATGAAATAGTTACTGAAATTAGGGTCTCCAAAATAGAATACTTCCCAGCTGAAGTTGCTGCTGGTTGTGTTAAGAGTTGTGAATTTAATTGGATCGCTTGTATCAAGAACTTTTCCGTTTCTGATATATTGGGCTTCATAAGTGTAAGTCTTATTTGGTTCAACAGATTTGTCTGCTATGATGGTATCCTTACCGGTAAAGGCTGCTTCTGCAACAATAGTTGTATCCCTTTTCAGTTTGAAGGATTTTACTATACCGGAATCGGGTATAGCGACCTTTAACCAGATCATAGAAGCTTCGGTATATTCTGCTGAAATGGAGATCGGCACGTCTTCCGGTTCAGTAGGACATTCTTTGCAGGAGACAGCAAGAAATATGGCAAGAATGGAAAAGATCGCGAAAATGGCGGTTTTGGTTTTTTGGTCGTTGTCAGAGGGCATCGTGTTTCCTTTTTGTTTTTACTTTTTCCAGTTGAAACTACATTCATTTCAGCGTAATTTCAACTCCGTTGTGTTCGTACTGCCAATGCGGTACGTTCGCACTCACCCCGCACAGAAGCCGCTACTTTTGTGCGGGGTTCTCATTTTGGTGGCTTTTCCATTTTTCCCTCTATAGTTTTTAGTTTTTTTCATATTTCTTATATTGGCTCTACCGGGCTCATCACCCGGTTTATAATATGTTGAGTGATTCGCTAACAACTAAAAAATGTATCTACACAAGCCACTGCCCGCCGGAATCGGTTGGCAGATGCCCGGATTGTCGCTTTCAAAAAGCAGTCTCCGGATTTGCTCCGGCTCACCGCCCCAAAATGAAGTAAATCTAAATTGAAATAACAATCTAACAAATGCAAGGAAATTATGTTCACCGGATTTTTTATTGATATTTGTCATAAGAGAGTTTCTGACTGAACTGTGACAATTATTTAGCAGCCGTCACTTGTGGGCGGCTGTTTTGTTTTGTGACACGGAGGAACCACCACACCAATACTCCATATATCTTCTTCTGGCTACAGGGCTCCGCTCTGTAGCCTGTCTTCTTTTAATAAATGGAATAATACCTACCGTTCTGCAGTGGTGTTACGGAAATATCTATACCGACTGCTCCGGAAGGAGTCCCTGTTGGGAAAGTCGAAAACATGGTGCGCAACCTTCATCCCCCTGGTTCAAACCGGGGGTTAATCTTTTTAATTTTTTGCACTAATTTAGATGTGCCGGATCAAAACATTAACCACCCCTGTCTGCCGCCAGGCAGGCAATTAATTGGGTGGTGTAGAATGCTCTCTACGATACAAACCGCTTGTCTCTTTGAGGAATTCATTCGGTGTTTTCCTTATCAGTACTCCATCATTCCAGTATCCCACAACTCCTCCGAAAGGAGTTCCTCTGGAACAATCCTCCATTTTCAATAGTGACAATAAAGCCGGATATGACTATATTAGATCAGGTTTAAATATTCGAGATAATCTTTTGACACTTCAACCTTTTAATAACAACGATTGATAAAAAATAAGAGGAAACTCAATGAATGCCTGGGAACTCACGTCATCCAAAAAGTATGGAATTGGAAGATTATGAGAAGATATTCGGTTTTATTTTTAACACTGGCGATAATTCAGAAAATAGGTCTGACACAAGTCCTGCCTGAAGAAATACTGTTTATCCCCTGGAATGTCGATACTATGGGAAATGTATCCTATACGCTTGATCCGGAGGGACGCGTAGGACCGCAGAATTTTCAGGTCAGCGGCGACACCCTGTTTTTATTGGATCAACAGAGCGAAAGCATTCAGATATACAATAAGAATCGCTTTGTGGAACAGCTGCCGGTAATCCGGGAAGCCAAAGACTTTATTATACAATCATCGAAAGAATATGTCTGTCTGGCGGACAATGCCCTGCATTTTTACCGGGATAGGAAGATTGTAAACCAAGTCCGCCGGAAAAGCCCGTTACCGGTCATTCAAAAAATTTACCGGGAAAGCAACCAAATACTGGCGATCAACCATGACGGAACCGTGTCGAAAATTGAAAACCGACAACTATTGAAATCCGGCATTAAAGGAATCCCGGTCTTGGAGAATCGATATGATTTGAAAAAAATCTCCCGCTCCTCGGCGCTGATTACCATCCATGATGAAAACGGCTCGGAGACATCCAATATTCCGCTAACGATTGAAAGCAATAATCTGGGCTCATTTGAGTTAATAGGAGCCGATAAATCAGGACGACTGTTTATAGATTTTAGCCTGATTACACAGGAAGTTCCGTTGAGAGTCCGGCGGGAAATATGGATGATTGATCATGTGGGAAACATACAGGGGACTATCCATATTCCGACCCATTATTTTGCAATGATGTGGAATGATCTGCGGGTTTCCGATAATGGAATCCTATATCATATGGTTTCGTCGGAGGATGGAATCCATATATTGAAATGGGATTTTTCTGAAGTAAACATAGATTATTTTGAAGGTATATATCCCGAAGAATTCAGTAAATATCTGCATTATAACGAATCAGTGCAGCCCGAATCATTAGAAAAAAAAAGTCCGCTCAGTAAACCGACATCCTCAGTAACCCGTAGCGAGGCGTTGGCAATCGGTGATACCTACGCCGTGCATGAATGGAGCTGCACATCGGCGAATTTGACCGGTTCATCAGGAGTAACTGCATCGGATGGACTTTTAATTATTACGCCATCATGGATTCAGGCTGGAGACAATGTCCGGGTTCCTTATAAGTGGGGCGGATTTAACACATTACCTGAATTCGACGCTGGTCTAACAGCCGGTAAATACGCCGGTGATCGCTATACCAGTAAATCCAGTGGCAGTAGTTATGCTGTCGGTGTAGATTGTTCCGGCTTTGTGTCGCGCTGCTGGAAACTGTCGTCTCATTACAGCACCCGGATGATGGATGATGAAATTGCGGTTGCTTATTCATCGTGGGAAGACCTGAAACCCGGGGACGCCATTCACAGACCGGGTCATGTGCGCCTGGCGGTGGATAACAATGCCAATGGAATGATCCTGGCGGTTGAGGCTGCCGGCAGCAGCACCGATTGGCGGGTGAATTATCGGACCTACAGTTATACTGCTCTTTCGGATTATACCCCGCGTTATTATATTAATATGATCGGTCCCGGTATCCCACTGGCACAGCCGGTTTTGTTGTCAACCGTTAAAGATCGATATGCCACGGTTGGCTGGTCGCTTGCCAGCGCTGATAATGTCGATGGTTTGCTTCTGAAATATACAAACGATAGCACAGACTGGTCTCTATTTTGGGGAGATTCACTGTTGCCGGTCGGAAATAACCAGGCGGCATTCTCGTATGACACTGATGATCCGGTCTTTTTCCGGATGACGGCGGTCAATGACGACGTTGAACAGGTTGAAAGCCTTCCGTCCGACACGTATGGATTTTACTTGCCGCAGGGATGGAGTCAAAAAATTCTGATTGTAGATGGGTTTGACAGAATTGAGTCTTCAGGTAGTTATCATTTGCCTTACCATTCCTTTGCACACTGGATGGGACAATTTTTGTATGAGATGCATGTTCCCTTTGAAACGGCGGCAAATGACGCGGTTATTTCCGGCGATGTTGACTTAAATAAATATCAAGGCGTGTACTGGATTCTCGGTGACGAAAGCACCGTTGATGAAACCTTTTCAACGGTTGAGCAAAATCTGGTCAGAGAATATTTAAAAAACGGTGGTCAGCTCTTTGTCAGTGGTTCGGAAATTGCCTGGGATTTAGATTATAAAGGCGGCACGAGTGACAAGTCATTTTTTCTGAATTACTTGAGAGCAGACTATAAATTGGATAATGCCGGAAGTCATCAGGTAACTGGCGTGGACGGCAGTATCTTCGCCGGACTTCCATTTGAATTTGATGACGGCAGCGGCGGAATTTATGAGGAAGATTATCCTGATGTCATCGATCCGATGATGAGCGCTGTCGCCTGTTTAAAATATTCAACCAGTACAACCGCCGGAATCCAGTATGAAGGCATATTTCCTGAGGGAACGGTTTCCGGGAAACTGATCTATATCGGATTTCCCTGGGAAACTATCACCGATGATATGCAAAAAAAGATCATGCTACAGAAAATATCCGAGTGGTTCGGATTTACCTGCGAAGGTGTTGAACCCGGAATCGCAGGTATTCCAGATAAACCGTTTTTAAGTCGTGGATATCCCAATCCCTTTAATAATCTTGTTAATTTCCAATTGTTACTACCGGATATAGTTGATTTTAATGTGCGGGTTTACAATTCATTGGGACAAAAAGTGCGGGCGATTGCACATCCGGGAATGTTGAAGAATAAATACCAGCTCAGTTGGGACGGGACCAATGATCAGGGTCGTAAAGTTGCGTCAGGCTGTTATTTCTTTCAGGTCGCATTGGAGCGCCGGGTTTTAACTGAAAAAATGGTATTTCTAAAATAATGTTTAACAGGAGCATATATGGCAAATATTAATTTTTTTGGCGCTACCGGCACCGTGACAGGTTCGAAATATTTACTGGAAGCCGATGGAAAAAAATTCCTGATAGATTGCGGACTGTTTCAGGGTTTAAAAGAATTGCGCTTGCGCAACTGGACGGATTTCCCGGTGGATCCCGCTTCGATTGACGCCGTAATCCTGACGCATGCCCATATAGATCATAGCGGCTACCTGCCAAAACTGGTTCAGATGGGATTTAAAGGATCGGTATATGCCACTACGGCGACAGCGGATCTATGCGCAATCATGCTTCCCGATTCTGCGCACTTACAGGAAGAAGACGCGAAATACGCCAATCGTAAAAAATTCAGCAAGCACTCACCGGCGTTACCTCTGTATACCATTAATGATGCGAATAAAGCGCTGGATCTTTTTCAACCACTACCTTATGGAAAAACGACAGAACTGATGCCGGCAGTTACATTGACGTATCGGGACGCCGGTCATATTCTCGGCTCGGCGTTTGTGGACATTCGGGTAAAAACGGATGACGGCGAGCGGCGCATTCTATTCTCCGGCGATCTCGGAAGACCTGCCCAGCCGATCCTGAGAGATCCGCATACGGTTTTCGGGACCGACTATCTGATTTTGGAATCGACCTATGGCAATCGCCTGCATGGGCAGATGGATAGAAAAACAGAATTGGCAAAAATCATCAACGATAGTGTTAAACGCGGCGGTGTTTTAATTGTACCGTCCTTTGCTGTCGGCAGAACCCAGGAATTGTTGTTTACGATCCGCGAACTGGAGCAGGAACAGCGAATTCCTGAAATGACTGTTTTTGTAGACAGCCCAATGGCGATCAACGCCACAGGTGTATTTAAGAAAAACAGTCAGGACCATGACATTGAATCCAAAGTCGCCGAATTAAGCGGCATTGATATCCTGAAAACAGCTGATCTGCGGTTTACCCGGTCCAGCGACCAATCCAAGGCGATCAATAATATTAAAGGGAGAGCGATAATTATTTCCGCCAGCGGAATGGTTACCGGTGGACGGATTCTACATCATCTGTTCAACCGTATGCCGAATCCCAACAATACGGTGCTGTTTATCGGCTACCAGGCAGTGGGAACCCGTGGGCGCACAATTCTGGAAGGCACAGAAACTGTTAAAATCCACGGACAGCGGATTCCGGTCAAAGCTCATGTGGAACAGATCAGCGGCTTTTCCGCCCATGCCGATTACAATGAAATCCTGGCGTGGCTGTCCAGTTTTAATGAAGCGCCCCGCAAAATATTTATCGTTCATGGCGAACCGTCGCAATCCAGAGCGCTTGGTGAACGAATTCAATCGGCTTTTAATTGGTCGTATGAGATTCCGGAATATTTGGAAAGTTTTGAATTAAATTAGCATTGAATCATGGACCTGTTTGAAAAAAATACTGATAAGCAAACGCTGTTGCCACCCTTAGCCGAACGAATGCGCCCCTTTGATATTCACGATTTTGTCGGGCAGGAGAATCTGACGGCAAAGGGAAAAATTCTGCAGTGGGCGCTCGAAGTAAAAAACATCTTTTCGATGATATTATGGGGTCCGCCGGGATCGGGAAAAACCACATTGGCGATGATCATTTCAAAACAGATCGAAGCCCGGTTTTTCCAGATCAGTGCGGTGTCGTCAGGGGTGAAAGAGATTCGGAAAATTATTGAACAGTCCGAACATAATCGCCGGATAGGTATCAAGACAATCCTTTTTATCGATGAAATCCATCGCTTTAATAAAGCCCAGCAGGACGCCCTGCTGCATGCGGTAGAAAACGGTTCAATCATACTGATTGGCGCTACAACGGAAAATCCCTCTTTTGAAGTTATTGCACCGCTTTTATCACGATGCCGGGTGTTGAAACTCACAAATCTCTCGAATGAAAATCTGGATAACATCCTGACCGCTGCGATTGAAAGGGATATTGTTCTGCGTCAATATTCGGTAAAGATTGACCGGAAAGCCCGGGATTTTTTAATCCGTTCGGTTAACGGTGACGCCCGAAAATTATTGAATGCCATTGAAATCAGTATGCAGTTAATCCGGATAAAAAAGGGCAAACCGGTTCGTATAACGCTTGATTTAATCAAGGAAGCGCTGCAACAACGTAATCTGCTGTACGATAAAAAGGGTGATTATCATTACGATGTAATCTCGGCGTTTATCAAAAGCGTCCGTGGCAGCGATCCTGATGCGGCGGTGTACTGGTTATCGGTCATGATCGAGAACGGCGAAGATCCACTGTTTATCGCCCGACGCCTGATTATTCTCGCCAGTGAAGATATCGGCAATGCCAGTCCCCTGGCGCTGACGGTTGCAACATCGGGATTTCAGGCGGTTCACGCTATCGGATTGCCGGAAGCTGCGATCGTCCTGGCTCAGGTTACCACATACCTGGCGTCGTCACCAAAAAGTAACGCATCTTATATGTCTTTACGCAAAGCGTTGAGTGCAGTGAAAGAGGGAGACCTGCCCAACGTGCCGCTGCATCTGCGCAATGCGCCAACCGGTTTGATGAAAGCATTAGATTACGGCAAGGGTTATCAATATCCACATGATTATCAAGATGGTTTTGTGAAAGAAGACTATTTTCCCAAAGGTCTTGAAAATAACGGGTTCTATAATCCCAAAGACCATGGAACAGAAAAATTCATCCGGGAACGTCTGAAGAAACTGTGGGCTGACCGTTACCCGGAAGATGATTCGGGACATTAAAATTCAGTGCCGTTATATATCCTGCATTCCCGAAATAGTGTAACGATGAGACAGGAATAACAATAATAATAATATAGGGTTAAATGTAATTTCTCTTGTTTTAAACCTCGTTACATGTTAATTTATATGTAACGAGAAGAGGAGGAATTACAGATGGCGGCGATTGTGTATCAGACCAATAAACAGACCGGAATAACCTATGCCTACGAATCGATCTCGTTCTGGGACAAAGAAAAAAAACAGTCCAGAGCGAGACGAAAATGTATCGGCAGGGTAGATCCTGAAACAAAGCAGATTATTCCGACCAGAATAAAGGCATCGGCAACCGTGGCAGACAAGACTCAGAGAGGGCCTGTTCCAGTTACCCGGGCATCCCGCAGTTATTATGGCGCCACCTATCTTTTTGATAGAATCGGTGAGAAACTTGGTGTGACCACCGATTTGAAAACATGTTTTTCCAAGATCTATAAACAGCTGTTATCCATTGCCTACTATCTCATTTTGGAAGATAAAAATCCTTTAAGCCGGTTTCCCCGGTGGGCGGCTATTCATAAGCATCCCTACGGTAAACCCATTCCGTCCCAGAGGAGCAGCGATCTGTTCTCTTCCATTAGTGAAGAGGCCAGGGGCCATTTTTTTCGTCTGCAGGGGAAACGCCGGGTGGAACAGGAATACTGGGCCTATGATACAACCTCCATATCCAGTTATTCTAAGTGCTTAAACCAGGTCAGATACGGCCTGAACAAAGATCATGAACCATTGGAACAGATTAATCTCGCCCTGTTATTCGGTCAAGAGTCCAATCTCCCCTTCTATTACCGGAAACTCGCCGGAAACATCACAGATGTCAAAACCCTAAAGAAACTGTTGGTGGATATCAACTTTCTAAGATTTGACAGGATCAAACTGGTCATGGACAGAGGATTCTACAGTGCGGACAATATTAATAGTCTATATAAAAACCATCTGAAATTCCTGATTGCCGCCCGGCTGTCCCTCAGGATTGTGCGGACCGGACTGGATGACGTGCGTGAGAGCATGCGCAGTTGGACGCATTACAGCCCGGAGTATGATCTGTACGCTTATTCCATGCCGGTGAAGTGGGAATACTCCCAGGAGCGTCCCTATAAAGGTGACACACTGAAAGGGGAGCGACGCATGTATCTCCATCTGTATCACTCCGGTGAACGGGCATTGGAGAATGAAAAGAATCTCAATACCCTGCTGGACACCCTGCAGGGGGAATTGGAAAACGGCCAAAAGAATCCCGAACATGAGAAACAGTATGCCAAATATTTTGATGTGACAAGTACCCCGGTAAGAGGAGCGAAAGTAGTTGCCAAAGAAGAGGTCATTGCGGAAGCGAAGAAAAATTACGGATACTTTGCCCTTCTGAGTAACGATGTGAAAGATCCAATTGAGGCATTAGAGATCTACCGGAATAAAGATATGATTGAAAAAGCCTTCGGGAACCTGAAGGAGCGATTGAATTTGCGCCGGCTGGCCGTATCATCCGAACAAAGTCTGGATGGAAAACTGTTCGTCGAATTTATCGCCCTTATCACTTTGTCCTATATCAAGAAGAAGATGCAGGATAATAATTTATTCAAGAATTACACGATGCAGGAATTATTGGATGAATTTGACATTATTGAATGTTTTGAACAGCCTGGACTAGAATTGCAGGTAGGTGAAATGACAAAGCGGCAAATGGGGCTTTATGAGACATTAGGTATCAAGCCGCCCGCCTCGTTACATTAAGGGCGGGAATCTAGGATCTATAGTTATTTTTGATAGTGTTGAATTTTTTACACCGCTAAGGTATATTCCTTCTGCACCAGAATAGTTGATTACATTATCTTCAATATTTGCTTTGCCGCCTGCGTCTGCTATTGAGCAATAAATTCCGCTACCGCTACAACTGTTAATTTCATTATGTTTTATTGAAGCATTTCTTCCAACGGCGAGTTTTACGGCTATTCCAGAATTAGTATTATTTTTTATCTTATTATTTTCTACAATCGCATCACCTGTTGCATTTCCTGTGTAAATTATGCCTCCTCCATTTCTTTCAATGTCACATTCTCTAACTGAAAGTGCTTTTCCATAATAGAAAAATATACCATAGCCAGTATTATCAGTTATTATTAAGCTATCTATTTTGATTTCTGTATTTTGTAAATAAATACCATAGCTTCCTGAATTTGTGATTGAAAAAGGCTTTTCTAAAGTTAGATTTGAGCCAGAAGAAATTACCAATCCCGAATTTGTCGAATTATCTATAGCTATTCCGCTTAATGTTGAATTTTTTATTCCTCTTAGACATATTCCATCTCCACCAGAATAATTAATTACATTATCTTCAATAATTGCTGTCCCACCAGCATCCTCGATATAACAATAGATTCCGTTACCACTGTTACTATCTATTACATTATGTCTTATAGTAACAGATCTATCACCAGCAAGATTAATATAAAGACCAGAACCGCCATTGTTTTTTATAAGATTGTTCTCTACAATTGCATTTCCTTTTGCTGCATAACCATCATATCTGATTCCTTTTCCATTCCTTTCAATATTACAATTTCTTAAAGTAAATGAATTACCACTGTCAAATCTGATAGCATCTCCTCCATTATCAGAAATGTTTACATTTTCCATTTTAAGGCTAGAATAACATGCATAGATAGCAGAACTGTTTGTACCTGTAATTTTTATACCAGTGATTGTGATTGAGTCTGCATAAATATAAAAAATATAGTCATTCGAATTTGCAGCTTGTATCGTTGTTTGGTTTGGACCATTTTCAGATTTAATAGTTAAAGATTTATTAATATCTAAGTTTTCGGTATAAGTTCCATCCTTTATGATTATTGTATACCCATTATCCGATGAATCTATTGCTGTTTGTATTGAAGAATAATCATCAGGAACAATTATTACAGAATCATCAAAGTCTGCTGTAAAATTATACGAATCAGAGAAATCTCCCCATCCGCTAGAAAAGTGAGCCCTAACATTCCAGTAATATTTAACTCCATTGATAAAAATATTTGAAGGTATTTCTGTAAAAGTAGTGTCGTAAATGAGTCCATAATCCTCCTCACTATCAAATACGAGATTATCAGGTCCATAAGGAGGCTTACTTATATATAGACCATAATAGTCGGCATTAGAAGCACTGCTCCATTTAAAAGTTGGCGTAGCAGTTATTATTGTTGAGTTATTAGGTGGAGAAATTAAACTTATCGTTTGAATTGACTGAGATGTATAAAAATAAAGAGTATTTGATACATCACTCAATCCCGAACTATTGTAAGCCTGAATATTCCAACGGTATTTTTTTCCATATTCTAAAATATCTACTGGAACAGTAACAGATGTTCCATATAATTGCTGTGGATTGTATATGATATTGCTTGATCCATAAGGATATTGACTTATAGCAAGAGCGTAGTAATCTGCATTTGAAGCATCGTTCCATTCAAGAGTTGGTGTAAGGCTAATTATAGTGGCTCCTGGTTCTGTACTATTACCCGGAGAAAATATTACAACCGGTGTAGGCTTTCCTTCTATGAAATCTGAAGGATCATTCCACATTGCTAAATATTGTTCATGCGTTATACCTTCGCATGATTGAGTATATCCTACATAAGCCCAATGTCCACAAAACTGTTGAGTTGTATATTGTCCAAGTCTAATACCAAAGTGGATATGTGAGGGACCTGAATATCCGTATTCAGATGGATCTGCAATATATCCTATTAATTGTCCTTTGGTTACTTGTTGGTCAGTGTTTACCTGTATTCCTAACGATTGACTTAAGTGTCCATATAAAGTGCACACTTGATCATGTTCTATGATAACTAAACCGCCGTACCCACTAACACCCGTGCTGGCAAATTTGACATTTCCGCCAGCGGCTGCATAAACAGGTGTTCCTATATCAGCAGTTGCATCTTCTGCTAAGTGATACCCTCCCCAAGATGAATTCCATACTCCGAAATTTTGGATTACGTTCCAACTAATATCTAAGGGATATCTAAAGCTACTATCACCATATAAAAAATTTGGAATAAACAAAAAAACTAAGATTAATTCACTAATTTTGATAAAAGTTTCTCTTTTCATATCTCCTCCAAACTAGCACATCATTTTTTGATTAAATACTAAAATTCACATAAATAATATTATTAAATCCATTTGTATTTGCTTTTGGGCCCTTTATACCTTCCTTTGTGTATTTCTCATCATTCTTTTCATAATTATAATCCCATTTCGAGCCGGTAGCTGATATAATTCCACCGAGTGCACCCCCAATACTAAATTTTGGTGTGATGAAAAGTTCAATACCACCCATAACATTAAATTGAAACATTCTTGTATCAAATGAACTGTTATCTTCAGTGGGATTGTTAACAGAAAGGAATGAACCACCGATACCAAACCCAGCAAAAGGCGCAAATCTTCTGAAGTAGTACTTTTTTCTAATGCCAAGATCAATTTTAGCGACAGTTCCCCATTCTTCCCCAGATTCAAACTTAAATTTTGCAGGTGCGATGCTGAGATTTAATAAAAACCATGCTTCGGACCACGATGGATCATTTATTGTGTTTCCTATATCTACTTCAAACTGAAATCCAATACCTGAATAATTTCCTCCACTTTCTTTTATTGAAGCATTCATTATATTTCCACTTTCAACATTATATGGAAGCTTTATAAGAACAGGTAAGAAACTCCCGTTTTGCATTGGATATTCAATTGCTTTCATACCTTTTGCTATTTGGGTACCGGTTATTATTTGTGCTTTGCTTAAATCAATACTAAAAGGATTTTGGTTATCTCCAACTCTCCTTACTTTTACATATCCAACTTTTTTTGATTTTACCTTACCTTTCTTATTTTCTATAAATTCGTTTATATAATACCCATCATCTATTTTTACTCCTTCCTTTTCCCCTAGATTAAAGCTGACGTAATCAATATATACCTTCAATTTCAGATCTCCTAGGATATCTTTTTTTATTTCCCCTAGATTAAAGCTGAAGTAATCACTATATACTTCATTTAATTGTGCATGCAACCTGAATTCCGGATATTCTTTTGTTAAAATATACTGCCCATGAGCTTCAGAACTAGCTGACCTTCTAAAAGCATAATCTTCTGGAGATATAGGTTTATCTTTCCATTCATATTTTTTATTCAATTCTGCTGTTGAATGCGATCCTTTTTCTTCTTCTCCAATAAAAAATTTACCCAAATAATTGGAAAAGCGCTTCCAGAAGTCCTTTGGTGGATTAAGATAGCTAATTACCGGCTCATTATTAATAAAGGATATATGATACCATATAACATCTAAATCAACATATACTGTTATCACCTCTTTCTCTACTTCCACTTCTTTATATGTATCTTTAGAGACTTTTCTTCTTTCCTTTTCCTTTATTTTCTTTCGCTCAGTCTTGTAATTGCTTAGAAATGGAACATAAATATATGCTGAATTTAAAACCGTTTCTAAATCTTCGGCTTTTATTCCCGACTCTTTGGCTTTTAATACAATGAATTTATTCTTTTCTGTCTCCGTTACCAGTTCTTTTGCACGCATTTCCATTTTAATATTCAGTAATTTTTTTATTTCTGGGACTAAAAATTTCTTTATTTTTTCTTTCACTTCTTCTTTTGATACTGATTTTTTCTTTTCAATTGTTTTTCCCATTTCTGATTTAAATTTATTTACTATTTCATTTGGTAATAGATTATAATCAAATCTCTTCATTTCTACGGAATTCCGCAAAGCATCTAAAATAAAAGAAACATTTTCTTCTTTTATGTTGTAGCTCTCTTTTTGAAGAAGGAATGGCACATAAGAAATTGATTTTCTTATATATTTTTGACTGTTAAAATCTGATAGATTTTTGGCGTTTAGTGTACAGAATAAAAACAAAACCATTAATATTTTTTCTAATTTTAATTTCGATTTCATGTATCTCCTTTGAAATTTGTAAAAAAACAATGTATTAATTAAATACGAATTCTCTGGCAGATTATAAGTTCCATTGTTTCAATATAATTCAAAAATAATTTAGATGTCAACCTTTTTCTTTTTGATGACAGTAAATTGAATATTAATATTGACATTATGTGATATTGGGCATAAAATTGAATGAAATTTTAAAAGGTTCACAATCGTGAATATAAATAAACGTTTCCAGATATTGTTCGCAATCTTATTTTTTCTTCAGGTAATTTTCCTGGGCGGACAGACAATATCAATTAATGAGGTAATGTTTAATGCTGTTGGAGCCGATTTTTATGACGAGTTTATTGAAATAGTTAATTACGGCGACTCCACCATATCTCTTCAGGGAACATATTTATTGATAAATGGCAGTGTAGATACCTTAGACTTTCCAAATTCAGACACTCTTGCACCAAATTCATATGCACTTATTTTAGATATAGACTATCATAATTCAGGCACGTATGACGAAATTATTCCAGAAAACACACTACTATTAACAATCCAGGACAAATATTTTGCTGATAAAGGACTTTCGGACAGTGAGCCCAACACCCTGCTTCTTATTTCAGAATCCGGAGATACTCTCAGTTCTGTAGTTACAACACCCGACCAGGATGCGGGTTATTCGGATGAGAAGATTTTAATGGACGGACCTAATGGAC
>JADHWC010000080.1 GCA_016783665.1 Fidelibacterota bacterium
TATTGTTTAAAATCAGGTGAAATGCTTCCCGGTGGTCTTTTGCCGGAAAATTTTCCTCGACGCCAGCCAGATCGTAACCAACCACTCCCCGGTTCTTGAATGCCACCGAAAGTTCAGCGAGCTGGTAGGAAATTTCGGGCGAGATGCTGCGAATACCGCAGATTATCACACCGGATTTAATTTTAAATTCATCCTCTGCCTGTTGCAAACCCTTTAGGACGGCATCGACCGTTTCCATAGGCGTCATACCCCGCTCGCTATGTAATATCGGGGAGTAGCGCACTTCGATATAAAGCACGTTTTCTTTGTGGGCATCTTCGGCTAATTCGAATGCAGCTCTTGTAAGCGATTCAGGGGTCTGCAGAACCGAAAGAGTGATATCGAATTTTTTGATATATTCCGATAAGGTGACATTTGAATTTGTGACCGAAACCATTTTCCTGAGAGTTTTGGGATCTGTGCTAGGCAATTCAACCTTATCTTTTTGAGCCATATCAATAATAGATTCAAGTCGTAGTGATCCGTCGAGGTGACAATGCAATTCGGTTTTTGGCAACCCGCGGATTAATTCTTCAGTAATTTTTACTTTTATAGACATAGTACCCTAAAAACTTATAAAATGACCATTTTTTAACATGCGCAAAAAACGTCCGAGTCTCTCGTAAGTAGGATGAATTTTCTCGCCCAGCTCCTTTTCAACTAATTCGGCAATCTCAAGCGCTGTTCTCTTTCCATCGATCAACTTCCAGACGGCAGTTCCGTTTTCATCGAGTTTTATCTTAAAATTGGGACGTTTCAGGCGTGGTAAAAGATGTTTTGCCAGGAAGGGATTTTTAATTTTTGGTTTTAGAAGAACAATCAGACCTTCTTCAGCAGTTTCAAAATTAACGAGAGGGCGAGGGATGACCTCGTTCATCAACAAATCATTTCCTTCGCCCCGTCGTCTCTTTTTCATATTTTAAATCTTACTTATTTTCGGCCTGTTTTCTTAGGAGTTCTCTGTAAGGGTATTTGATTAATGTATATCCAAGTACCAGGAATACAATAATACCCAGCCACCAGAATCCATGGAAATCTTCCGGCAAACCGACAAGACGGCTGAGGTTAATATTACCTACAACCAGAGCTGCCAGGATGATGCCGACCAGGGCTTCACCGGCAACCAGACCGGAAGCGATCAGCAGACCGGTGTTGTCAACAACATCTTTGTCTTTTTGACTTTTAATACGTTTCTTCGCAACTTGATCAACGATGTATTTAATCAAACCGCCAACAAAAATGGCAAAAGTAGTGTTGAAAGGCAGATACATACCGACCGAGATCAACATCGGAGAGGGTGAGCCGATCAAAATCAATGCGATGGCGAAAAACATACCGGCGATGACGAGGGGCCATGCCATTTCACCACCGACAATACCTTTGCTCATCATTGCCATTAAACCAGCCTGAGGCGCAGGCAAAGCATCGCTTCCGATTGTGTTGGCTTCGTGAAGCAGCATAATCGGAATAACCAATACAAGAGCGGCTGCAACTACACCGATCATACCGCCGACCTGCATCTTCCAGGGAGTACCGCCGAGAATATGACCAACTTTCCAATCCTGCATCATATCGCCGGCAACGCCAGCCACACAGCATACTACTGAAGCAATACCCAAAACGGCGGCAACGCCGGGATTACCTTTCATACCAACCAATACCATGAGCAGAGCGGCGATCAGTAAAGTTGAAAGTGTCAAACCGGAAATCGGATTGGAAGAACTTCCGATAATTCCGACCAGATAACCGGCAACAGCTGCAAATACGAATCCGGCGATTGCCATTACGACGGCAGCCAGAATTGCGGAACCGATCTGCTGTGTAAAGGTATGATAAAGAATAATCATACAAAGAACGATTACGCCGATAGAGATTAATACAATGCCTAACGGAGCATCTTTGTCGGTTCTTTTAATATCTCCGGAAGATCCTTTAGCGGCGCCGATGTCAGCCAGACCTCTGCCGATCCCGCCAATGAGATTTTTTCTCATTTTGAATAGCGTATAGAAAGCACCCACAAGCATGCCACCGACGGCAATCGGTTTAACTGTTGAACTGTAAGCTGATTTGGCAATTTCTATCCAACCTGGGCCACCATCGGCAAAAGGTAACAGGTCATTGTACATCAGAAAGAGCACGATAGGCATGAGAAATAACCATCCGAAAATTCCACCGGAGAAAGTAATTGCAGCAAGTTTAAAACCGATAATATAACCTACACCGAGAAAAGCCGGAGAAGCAGCCGGACTTTGCAGCACCATCCCGCCTTTTTGGGAAAATACAGCCTCTTTAGCGCCAGATGTTATCACCTGTGCTTGGCTGTTTATTAAGTTGATTTTTGATAAACCAAACTGTAAGAATCCTTTGACAGAATCTTTAATTATAAGAATTCCATTCGGGTTTTTAAATATTTCGATAAAGGCTGCCAGCCCGATTGAGCCGAATACAAATTTGGCGCCGGATTGTCCGCCCTGACCGGCTTTGACGATTTCGGCGCAGGCGCGGCTTTCGGGATAGGGAAGAGTAGCGTCTTCTACCATCGTTTTACGAAGAATGATCACAAGTAAAACACCCAGAATACCGCCAACGAGCATTAATAGCGTGCTAGTCAAATAGTTAAATTCTTTCCACACGCCGGTCATGATGAAAGCCGGCAATGTGAAAATGGCGCCGGCGGCAAGAGCTTCACCAACAGCGCCCGTTGTTCTGGCAATATTTTCTTCTAGAATAGTGCCCTTGAAAAAGCGCAGAATTGCCATGGAAATAACAGCTGCGGGGAATGTTGCCGCAACCGTCATACCGGCTTTTAATCCGAGATAGGCATTTGCCGCTCCCAGAACAACTGCGAGTATTACGCCTAAAAACAGCGCCTTGATAGTAAGTTCCTTCATGCTGGTTTCTGCAGGAACAAATGGTTTAAATTCTTTGTTAGCCAACTCTACCTCCCTAATTTATTTGTTTATTTTTACTAGCATTAAAATTTCAATGAAACTAAATAAAGAAGTATTAATAGTCAAGGAAAAGACGCTGAACGAGATAAATGAAAAATGGTTGACAGTATCTAATCCAAAAGATGAAGAGTCTCCATAGAAAAAATGCCGTTTGCCTATAACGCCAATCACCGTTAAATTCAGCGGTAATGGAAACAGTACCTCAACATCTGCAATTGGAAAAACAGCTTTGGAGTCAAGGGAAACAGAATATTGCTGGTATTGATGAAGCCGGCAGAGGTCCTCTGGCGGGTCCGGTTATCGCCGCAGC
The DNA here is from genome assembly GCA_016783665.1 of Fidelibacterota bacterium. Lineage (GTDB taxonomy): Bacteria > Fidelibacterota > UBA2242 > UBA2242 > UBA2242 > UBA9312. Next base: position 3,301 of record JADHWC010000080.1, read on the forward strand.
GGTAGTATTTGATCAATCGACGGAATGGATCGATGGAATCCGTGATTCGAAAAAATTGTCAGAGAAAAAGCGGGAACGGTTATATGACGCCATTATTGAACAAGCCACAGCAGTTGGAATTGGAATTGTTGATTCTACTGAGATTGACAGAATAAATATTTTAAGAGCCACCCATAAAGCCATGCGTCAAGCGATCGGTCGTTTGAAATTAAAAGTTGATCACATTCTGGTGGACGGCAGAGGATTGCCGGATAATATTTATCCTCAAACTGCCATAATTGGCGGTGATCGCTTGTGCTATTCGATTTCGGCGGCGTCAATTATTGCAAAAGTGTACAGGGATAGGTTTATGCGGGAAATGGACACGGTTTTTCCTGGATACGGATTTGCCGTTCATAAAGGCTACGGGACTAAAAAACACCGTGAGACAATTCAGAAGTTGAAACCCTGTCCGATCCACCGCAGGTCGTTTCATAGCGTTAAAGAATATCTTGTGAATATCGATACTGTTTCAAATACCCGTTATCTGGGGAAATACGGTGAAGATGCGGCGGCATTTTATCTTTATAACAAGGGTTTTACGATATTGCAGCGAAATTTTCATGCGGGCGCGTATGGCGAAATTGATATTATTGCCCGGAAAAACGGGGTATTGAGTTTTGTAGAAGTCAAAACCCAGCGGCGCAAAGTTTACGGACCGCCGGCGAACTGGGTCGATGATCGTAAAATGCAGCAGCTTGGGATTATTGCCGATGCTTACCTGTCCCGGCATCCTGAATTGGACCTTGACTGCCGTTTTGACGTCATCGGAATTACAATTACATCGAAAGGAAACCGGATACGTCATATGGAAGACGCATTTCGTTTATAAGAGAAACATGAGAAAAATCGCAATTGTTATACTTATAATTAGTTCAGTACTACTTTCCCAAACCTTTCAGGTTGGAAGACAGGGTGCCGTAGTATCAGCTTCGAAACTTGCATCGGATGTGGGTATTGAGATTTTAAAGAAGGGCGGAACCGCAATAGACGCCGCGATTGCCGTGGGATTTGCACTGGCGGTGGTGTACCCGCCGGCGGGAAATATCGGTGGCGGCGGATTTATGGTTATTCGTTCACCGGATGGATTTGTCACAACGATTGATTTTCGGGAGAAAGCTCCACAGGAGGCTCATCGCGATATGTATCTCGATGAAACCGGACAACCTGTTGACGGATTGAGTACCGAAGGCGCTCTCGCGATTGGGGTTCCCGGATCAGTAGCGGGCTATGCGTATGTTCACGAAAGATATGGAACCCAGCTTTGGCAGAAGCTGCTGGCGCCGGCAATTGAGCTGGCTCAAAAAGGGTTTCCGGTCACATATTTTATTCATGAAGGACTCGAATCGCATAAAGAGCTAATGAGCCGTTTTCCGTCATCGTTGAATATGTTTTATCCTGGTGGTGAGACGCCGGAGATCGGGGATACATTACGTTTTCCGGATCTGGCAAAAACATTAAGACGATTAGCCAAATACGAATGGCTGGAATTTTATCATGGAAAAATAGCTAAAAAGATTGTTCGGACTGTGCGCAATAACGGCGGGATACTCAGCGAATGGGATATGCGTCATTACGAAGTAAAAGAACGGAAGCCGGTTCATTTTACATATAGAGACTATGATATTTTTTCGATGCCGCCGCCAAGTTCCGGCGGCGTCTGTCTGGCGCAGATTATGAAAGTCATGGAACAGTTTCCATTATCGGAATATGGCTTCCATTCATCGACATCAATCCAGCTTGTCACTGAAGCGGAACGCCGCGCCTACGCCAACCGCGCTCACTATCTGGGTGATCCCGATTTCATTAAAGTTCCGCTGGAATTTTTAATAGGTGATTCACTGATCCTGGCAATGGCAAATGAAATTGATTTATCGAAGGCAAGTCCCAGTTCCGATGTCAGTCATTCGGCATTACCGGAGAGCGAGGAAACCACCCATTTCTCCATCGTCGATCAGTACGGTTGGGCTGTGGCCGTAACCACGACATTAAATGCCAGTTACGGATCCGGTTTTGTTGCCGGCGGCACCGGAATTTTATTAAATAATGAAATGGACGATTTTTCCATTAAACCCGGTTTTCCGAATATGTATGGTCTGGTTGGCGCCGAAGCCAACGCCATTCAATCGCAGAAACGAATGCTAAGCTCGATGACGCCAACAATTGTGACCCGGAATGACACTTTGATGTGGATTTTAGGATCACCGGGCGGCGGTGCGATTATCACATCGGTTGCTCAGGTTTTGATGAATATGATCGATTTTGATATGAGCCTAATAGAAGCTGTCGATGCGCCGCGCTTTCATCATCAGTGGTTGCCTGACGTTATATTCGTCGAAAATTATGCATTTCCACCGGATTTAACTGCTATATTGACAGAAAAAGGTTACATGGTCAAGAACCGTTCCGCTATTGGGGACGTGAATGCTATTGCTCTGGACCGGAATAGAAAGTATTATATTGCCGTGCCGGATAAACGGCGTCAATCTGCGGCATCGGCGTATTAACCGATTTATTAATAATGAAAAAACGTCCTTATACTATATTATTGGCTCCTGATTCTTTCAAGGGTAGTTTGACATCGGAAGAGGTCAGCGCAGCTCTTGAGCGGGGAATTCGCTCGGTAAATTCCGGTGTGTCGGTGAAATCAGTTCCCCTGTCTGACGGTGGTGAAGGATTTATCGATGTATTCCGTCGTCATAGTGATGGATTACTGCATTCCTGTGAGGTACTCGATCCGTTAGGAGCGCCGGTGACAGCCCAATATTTCGAGATAACTGCCACTAATACTATTGTGATTGAAATGGCTCAGGCATCGGGTCTGACACTTATCCCGGAGGAGAAGCGAAATCCTTTCCAGGCAACGACTTACGGAACAGGTCAGCTGATTGCTGATGCACTTGATAAGGGCTTCCGGCAATTTATCATCGGCATTGGCGGTTCGGCAACGACCGACGGCGGCGCCGGCATGGCACAGGCATTGGGAGTGCGGTTTTACGATGATAATGATAATGAGATTAGCGAACCAATGAATGGTTCTTTGATTGGAAAATGCCGGCGAATTTCTATAAAAAATATTCATAAAGCGATATCCGAAAGTCGATTCCGGATAGCCTGTGACGTTAAAAATCCGCTGTTGGGAGCGGAAGGCGCCGTTTATACATATTCCGCTCAAAAAGGAGCAGCTCAGGATGAATTACCTGTCTTGGAACAGAATATGTCGTCGTTTTATTCAATAGTCGAATCTTTGTTCTCAAAAAAGGTTCGCGATTTACCGGGCGCCGGAGCCGCCGGTGGATTGGGCGCCGGATTGGTCGTTTTTTTGAATGCAACACTGGAAAGCGGAATCGATCTTATCCTAAATGGTATCCGGTTTGATAATCTACTGAGTGACGTCGATCTGGTAATTACGGGGGAGGGTCGCATCGATAATCAGACTATGGAAGGTAAAGCCCTGATGGGTGTGATAAGACGGGCGGCGAAGTTATCGATTCCTGTGATTGCCGTCGCTGGAAAGGTAGATTGCGAAATCGATCAATTAATCAATAAGGGCGTGACATCTGTATATTCGTTAATCGAGGAATCCGGCAGCGAATCCGAGGCAATAGAAAAAGCAGCTGAAATACTTGAAATCATTGGGCGGCGTATTATGGTTGGCGAATTTTAAAAGGAATAAATTATGGGGATAGAGATAGAGCGTAAATTTCTGGTTATAAACGATGCATATAAAGAAAGTTCGACAGCTGTTCTCTATCGACAAGGGTACATCAGCAATGATTTTCAACGTGTTGTTCGGGTTCGCGTTGCCGGCAAAAAAGGGTTTCTGACAATCAAATCTCAGGTATCGGACATATCAAGATTGGAATTTGAATATGAAATTCCTCTTGCCGATGCTATGGAAATGTTGGAACATCTATGTTTGAAACCGTTGATTGAAAAATATCGCTATCAATTGAATATCGATGGAAATATCTGGGTTGTGGATGAATTTTTAGGTGATAATAAAGGGCTGGTGGTGGCTGAAATCGAATTGGATTCCGAACAACAATCCTTTTCCAGACCGGCCTGGATTGGAGAGGAAGTGACCGGCGATTCGAAATATTTGAACGCCAGTCTTGTCTCCTATCCTTATAAACGTTGGAAACGCAAAGATCAATTGAGATAGAACCATATTATTTAAAGAAACAACTTATGATGCAATCACATCTCGGCGAATTTGCAGCGCTGGCGACGGCAGTCTGCTGGACATTCACATCAATGTCTTTCGAAGCTGCTGGTAAACGTGTAGGTTCACTGGCGGTTAATTTTATCCGGCTGATCATCGGGTTTATCTTTTTAAGCATCTTCACATATATCGTGCGTGGCGCGGCGCTGCCCATTGATGCTTCCGGGCATACCTGGACATGGTTGTTTATATCCGGGATCATAGGCTTCACCATTGGCGATTTGTTACTTTTTCAGGCATTTGTAGTAGTTGGCGCCCGGATCTCAATGCTGATTATGTCTCTTGTACCGCCCATCACCGCACTGATCAGCTGGATGTTTCTTGGAGAACATCTGACTCCGCTGGAAATTCTGGCAATGATAATAACCGTTGTCGGTGTATCAATAGTTGTTTTGGAACGTGGTGAACAAAATCGACAGCTGAAGTTTTCCCATCCGCTTTCAGGAATTTTATTAGCCTTTGGCGGCGCAATTGGGCAGGCGGTGGGATTGATCTTTAGCAAATACGGTATAGGTGATTACAGCGCTTTTGCGGCGACTCAGATACGGGTGATCGCCGGGATTGCCGGTTTTACAGTGATGTTTTTCTTTATAAAACGCTGGGGAAATGTATTCGCTGCATTAAAGAACAGACCTGCCATGGCGCGGATTACAGTGGGATCATTTTTCGGTCCTTTTCTGGGCGTATCCATGTCACTCCTGGCAGTGCAGCATACTTTAACAGGCATTGCATCAACCATTATGGCAATTGTACCGATTCTGATCATCCCGCCGGCAGTGTTGATCTTTAAGGAAAAAGTGACGCTAAAAGAATTTATCGGCGCCGTTATTGCTGTTGGCGGCGTCACCATATATTTCATTCACTAAACGAAAGGGTAAAAAGTATAAAAAATTATGAAAGTCTCTACTTTGTTGATAACAAAGAACTTTCCAGGATAAAGTAGATAAAGAATTACTCAAAGATATAGAAAATTTTTAACACTACGAACCTTTCGAAGTAGTATTTGAATGAATTACCAAAAGAAACATTAACCACCGACTTTAGTCGGTGGATGAGGGAGCACACTAAAACCCCACCCGACTTTAGTCGGTAAACAAGGAGTTGCTTTATGTCAACTCATTCCTATAACAAAATTTGGCTTCATCTTATCTGGGGCACTAAGGGACATCAAAAAACCATTACTCCGGGAGTTCGAGCAAAAGTTTCCCAAAAATTATTTGAAATTGCTCGGGATAAAAATATCTTTCTGAAATCTTGTCATGTTCACAGCAATCATGTTCATATATTGATTGATTTCCCGACAAATTATACTATTGAACAGGTAGCAAAATATTTCAAAGGTATATCATCGACTTATTTAAAAAAGGAAGGATTATTAAACAGTAGTTTTTTATGGTGTAAGGGATACGGAGTGTTTTCGGTCAGCGAGTCAGTTGTGGAAAAAGTCATTAAATATATTAAGAATCAGGACGAGCATCACGGAACGAAGACTTTTCGGGAAGAGGTGCAAGATTTTTTAGCGGTACACAATCTTGAATACACGGAGGACTGGTTTCTTGAATAGAATTTTCATTTACCCGAATGAATTCCCCAGGGAGACAGGGGTAGCTAACCTTTGAAAGGTGATTGTTAGAAGAGTGATAGCGAAAACGTTAACCACCGGCTTCAGCCGGTGGGTCAAGGCAACGCACCAGATTCCCGACTTAAGTCGGTGGTTGGAGGCCGTAGCGAAGTTACCACCCAATAAATTGGGTGGTTAACCTTTAAGACAAGATGATTGGAAATTCAACAGGTAAAACATTAACCAGCGTCTGTCCCCTGGGGAATTTATTCGGTGGATTAGAACGATGTCCCTCACAATACCCGACTTTCCCAACAGGTCACAGGGGACTCCGATACATCGGAGGACTCCTCTCGGAGAAGTCGGTAAACAAGGAGGTATAAAATGGAATTTCAGGAACTCATTAAATTTCGTGAAAGCATCCGGGATTACGATCCGGACAAACCGGTTCACCGGGCGGTGCTGGAAAAAATACTCGAAGCCGGACGTCTGGCACCGTCCGCCGCAAACCGTCAGCCCTGGAAATTCCTGGTAGTGTCGTCCAGGGAAATGCTTGATAAGGTTCGGATGTGCTATAAAGGGGAGTGGTTTCAGAAAGCTCCTCATATTTTGGTTGTGATGGGAAACCGTGACGACGCCTGGACCCGTAAATATGATGGTTACAATTCCATCGAGACCGATCTGACGATTGCCATGGACCACCTGATCCTGTCGGCTGCGAATGAAGGCGTCGGCAGCTGCTGGATTGCCGCTTTTGATCCGGTCATCCTGAGGAAATCGCTGGATTTGAAAGAGAATGAAGAGGTTTTTGCGATTACACCGTTGGGTTATCCTGAGGATAGTTATCAAGC
>JADHWC010000081.1 GCA_016783665.1 Fidelibacterota bacterium
GTGATAGAAGGCGATATAACGACCACAACTGATGCGGAGCGAATTGCGCAGATGAACATTCCGGTAGCCCAGATCAATACCGAGCCTTTTGGCGGCGATTGTCATCTCGGTGCGGAAGTGATTATGCCGGCATTACATCAGTTTGACCTGAGTTCACTTGACCTGATTTTTATTGAAAACGTCGGCAATCTTGTTTGTCCGGCGGAATTCGATACCGGCGCAAATTTCAATTTTGTAGTGATCAGTACGACAGAGGGCGAAGATAAACCGTTGAAATATCCGTTGATGTTCCGGGTTTGTGACACTGCAATAATTAATAAGATAGATCTTGTCCAGTACCTCGATATGGATATATCACTGCTTGAAAAGAATATTAAACAGATAAATAACGATATCCGGTTGGTAAAATGTTCAGCAAAAACCGGTGAAAATCTGGAAGAAGCTGTTAATCTGGTTGTCTCACTTGTAAATTCCCGATAGAAAATATGCCTGATGTTGAAAATGTGTGAAAAAATGAAGGCATTCAATAAAAAAATTGATTATTTTATCGGCGGTGAAATTCAGAAACAGGTGAAAGGGTAAATCAATGTCTCATAAAATACTAATAGTAGATGACGATATCGATCTGGTTGAGGTGTTGAGGATTGTATTGGAGAGTCACGGTTATGACGTGATAGACGCCCAGGACGGTAATCGCGGATTTCGTCTTATCGAAAAAGAAAAACCGGATCTGATTATCCTGGATGTAATGATGCGGACAGAAGACGAGGGATTCTATATTGCCGAAAAGATTCGTTCACAGCCAGATATTGCCAACATACCAATTATTATGCTCACGGCTGTTTGCCAGCAGACCGGCTATCAATACAAAAAGAATGACGACGTCCTTCCCGTGGATGAATTTATTGAAAAACCGGTTATGCCCAACACCCTGATTGGATTAATTGAAAAATATTTAGGAAAAAATTCATAATGGTACTCATGACTGATAAAATCATTATAGGCGGTATTCTTGAAAGCACTGACCTGAATATGGTCTCGATACTTTCCGCTCCAAACCAACCCGGTGTTGCGGGAAAAATTCTGACGCAGTTGGGGATTAATAAAATCAATGTAGAATTTATTACCGTGAGCGAAAATCTTGAGGGAACGGCGGATATTACATTCTGTTTTAAGTCGGAATACAAAGACAGAGTACGAAAATTGCTAAAAAGTATGAAGGGAATCGTCCGCGCCCGTGGAGACAAATGGCAAGATGATATAGCCATCCTTGTTGTTTATGGACCGCACTTTAAGGAAAAACCGGCGATATCAGGTAAAATGTGTGAGCAACTTGGAAAATACAAAATAAATATTTTAGGGGTATCAACAAGTATATCGAGTATCAGCTGCATTATCGGCGAATCCAGTCTGGAAAAAGCCAAAGACGCTTTACTCGAAGCCTTTAAACTTCCTGAATAACTCTATCCATGATAAAAAATCCAGAAGTAAAACAGTTAAAAGATGAAATCCGCCGTCTGAAAGCACGGATTAGTGAACTGAAAAAAACAGAAGACGAGCTGAAGAATGCAGAGCGCGAACTTATTAAAAAAGAGAAAAAGTTCCGTGATCTGGTTGAATTATTACCACAAACTGTCTATGAAATGGATTTACAAGGTAATTTCAAGTTTACTAATAATTATGGTATTCAATGCTTTGGATACACTCATGAAGATATAAACAAAGGCGTCAATTTTTTACAACTATTTATCCCGGAAGACCGGGAGAGAGTCAAACAGAATATCCAATCGATTCTTGACGGTACGGCTTTAAGAGGGAATGAATATACATCGCTTCGTAAGGATGGCAGTACATTTCAGTCGCTTTTTTACTCCAACCCGATCCTGCAGAATGGAAAACCGGTTGGTCTGCGAGGAGTGGTAATCGATATTACCGATCAAAAAAGAGCTGAACATGACTTGAAAATATCCCGCGACCAGTTAAGAAATCTGGCTTCTCATTTGCAATCTATCCGGGAAGAGGAACGGTTAATAATTGCCCGGGAAATTCATGATGAGTTGGGACAGGTGTTGACCGCACTGAAAATGGATTTGATCTGGATGCAGAAGCGGCTTAACTCATACCAGATAGATCAGCTTAAAAAAGTTCAGTCGATGTCTGATTTAGTCGATATGACTATTATGACGGTGCGCAGAATATCGACAGAACTTCGACCCGGTTTGATTGACGATCTTGGGCTGCCTGCAGCAATTGAATGGTATTGCGGTGAATTTCAAAACCGCACCGGAATTAAATGTGATCTTGATCTCGATGAAAAAGAACATATCCTTGAGCAGGACCGCTCGATTTCTGTTTTTAGAATTTTCCAGGAATCTCTGACGAACGTCGCCCGACATTCAAAAGCCACGAAGGTACAGGCGCGTTTACAGTTTGATGATAATATATTAAAAATGGAAATAAGGGATAATGGCATCGGCATTACCGAAGACCAGATCAATAGTCCAAAGTCCCTCGGGCTGATTGGACTAAAAGAACGGGTAAATCCGTGGGAGGGAAAAGTCATTATCAGTGGAATCCGATCAAAAGGCACAACGGTAAAAGTTATATTACCTATCAAACCCGGAAAAATTGCATAATGATTAATGTACTGATTGCTGATGATCACGCAATCGTCAGAGACGGATTAAAACAAATCTTTAAAGAAACTTCGGATATCGTCGTAACCGGAGAAGCGGCGAACGGCGCTGAAGTCATTGAAAAAATCAGTAAAAGCCGGTATGACGTTGTTGTGTTGGATATTTCCATGCCCGGAAGAGGCGGACTCGATGTAATAAAACATATCAAGACTCATTATCCTGCAATTCCGGTGTTAGTGTTGAGTATGTATTCCGAAGACCAGTATGCAGTGCGAGTATTAAAAGCCGGAGCTTCAGGATACCTGACGAAAGAAACAGCTTCAGAACAATTGATAATGGCAGTAAGAAAGATTTCTGAAGGCAGAAAATATATTAGCGCCGATCTTGCTGAAAAATTGGCGTCGTCTCTCGATGAAAACCGACAAAAAGCGGTTCATGAAAAACTTTCCGATCGCGAATTTCAAGTACTACAACTAATTGGTTCAGGAATGACTGTCGGGCAAATAGCAGAAGAACTTTCATTAAGCGTGAAAACAATAAGCACAAATCGTGCTCGTATTCTGAAAAAAATGAACATGAAAAATAATGCGGAATTAATCTGTTATGCTATCCGGAATGGACTGGCTTTTTCGGATAGACAGTAGTGTATTATTTGCCTGATTTAATAAATAGGATTAATGTATGATAAAAAAAGATAAAAAAAAGATTCTTTCTGAGAACCAGTTTATTACTGAGCGTTTTTTCTCTTATATTGATGAAATAATAAAGAATTGAGCTCCGAAGAAGACGCTATTCTTTATATGAATTCGACGTTAATTGCCTGGATGGAAAATCCGCGTGTACTGCTCTGGAACTGTAATTTCGGGGAACGGCATCGGAATTTGAATTAGAAAATCTGATAAATTACACTTATTCCGTTCCGCAGCACAGCCACGGAATGAGAGCAAAGCAATAAACCCATGCCGAAAGCATCCGGCATCCGACGGATTTGGCTCGCTTCGCTACCTGAAAATGGGTTTTACTTACTACTCGTCTCAACGCTCCCGTGTTGTGACTGAGTTGTTTCCAGAAATCTCATTTTTTTCCCTCAATGGATTATGACCGTTCCGGAGCAAGAGCCCCGGAACGAGAGCTGCGAGCCCAAACCGATTAAAGCGATAGATTGCGGATTACGTTGCAACTCGAAGTATCGTGTAAAAATTGAAAGGACTGACTTCAATACTCCAGCTACTCCAACACTCCAACGTCCCAACAGGAATCAACAAACAGGAGTGATTGTTATACGATAATGTAGGACAAACACCTATAACATTGCTTCCATATTTCCTACAATGTTTATAGTCATCGTCCGATTTACTGCATGATAATATTTTAATAGATTAACCCAGCATATGGTAAACTCAGACAAATATAAATACAAGATGTTGGCATGAAAATCCTCATTGCAGACGATTCGGACATTTTGAGGAATCATTTGATCACAATTATTTCCGAATTGGATGGTGTTAAAATCGTTGGGGAAAGCCAGGATACAAAATCTGCTATTCGTGATATAAATAAAAATAAACCGGATTTAGTAATACTCGATATTCGGATGCCTGGCGAAGGTGGAATTCATGTCTTAAAAGTAGTAAAAGAAAAAAATCCGAAATTAATAGTGATCATTTTTACCGATTATCCTTACCCGCAGTATCGAATAAAATGTCTTGAGAGTGGCGCGGATTATTTCTTTGATAAATCGACTGAAACGGAAAAGATGGTCGAGACTGTAAAAAGATTGGCAAAACAGGCAAATTGATGACAATAAATAAAAAATTATCATTGACAAGAGAGCTTTTGGGAGACAAATAATGATCGTAAAAGCGGAAGACTTTATATCCTTTTTAATAAAATATCAAAAGGAATCACTTGGAGGTTTCCAGCAGGTCATTGTACCAGGGAAATTAAAAAATGTTGAAACTGATCAACAGTTATTTACTGAAATTAGTGACAAGACGGATGTGGTTTTGGATTCCTACCGGACTATCGATCCTCTGAGAGCGTTATTCTATTTTTCCAGAGAAACGCTTCTTCCGGCAGATAAAGCAAAAAAACGATTAATAGTGGGCGCTAAAGGCTGCGATATGGCAGCTTTTCAAGTATTGGATAAAGCATTGATCAATGAAGATTTTATCGATCCAGTTTACCAGGCTTGGAGGGAACAAACTACGATCATTAGCACGGATTGCACTGAAATCGGCGACAGCTGTCACTGTGTATTGGTTAAAGGTAAACCATATACGGATCAGAACTACGATATGAATCTGTCTGCAATCAACGGAAATTACCTGATCACCGTAGGTTCGAAAAAGGGTGAAGAACTGCTGAAAATAATGAAAGATACGATTTCTCTTGCCCAACCGCATGGCAACGAAAAAGAAACGATTAAAAAGAACCGTAAAGCGATTGAAGAGAAATTAAAACAGCAAAATTCTAAATATATACGGTCTGAAGAGTACGGGAATCTAAGAAAATCCGATATCGAAGGTTGGATTGAAGATTCCAAACAGTGTATCGGATGCGGAGGGTGTACCAATATCTGTCCGACCTGTTATTGCATCATTATCGATGACGAAACGACCGGAAAGGAATTCGTCAAGGTTCGCAGTTATGATTCATGTCAATTACACGGCTATGCCAAAGTAGCCGGCGGCGATTCACCGCGACCAAAAATGTATCAGCGGTTTCGGAATCGCTATTTATGCAAATTTGATTATATGAAAAGCAATTTTGACCTGATCGGCTGCACCGGCTGTGGCAGATGCATTGATGTATGCGCGGGTGAAATTGAATTTAGAGAAGTTGTGCAAAAAAATATGCAATTACCCAAAGTTCAGGAGTAATCGATGGCACAGGCTAATCCATATGAAGTAATCGCCGTGGAAATTTACGAAATAATCGAAGAATCCCCGACTATCAGAACCCTCAGAGTAAAACCGGAAAAACCAATTCCATTCAAAACCGGACAATTTATAGAATTGACCATACCGAATATAGGTGAAGGACCGTTTACGCCATCATCATCACATTCCATTAGTGATAAGATGGATATAACTATCATGAAGACCGGTTTTGTGACGGAATATATACACAAAACAAAAGTTGGGGATCGAATCGGAATTCGCGGACCCTATGGCACCCATTACCCGATCGATGAATGGAGAGGAAAAGATGTTTTAATAATGGGCGGTGGCGTTGGGATGGCGCCGACCAGATCGTTATTCACTTCGCTACTACATGATATTGATAATTACAACAGCATCACATTTTTAGCAGGAGCTCGCACTCCTAATGACATGATTTATAAGCAGCATATACAAGGATGGAGGGAGATTGATAAGGTAAACTTCCTGAGATCTGTAGATCGAGTCCCGGAGGTTGAGGAATGGAGTGAGGAAGTTTGCCTTATCACCAAACTACTCGACAAAATCAACATAAATCCGAAAGACAATCCTGTCGTTGTCTGCGGACCACCTATCATGATGAAATTTGGGACGTTGGATCTTTTAAAATACGGATATGCAGAGAAGGACATCTATCTCTCAATGGAAAAGAAAATGTACTGTGGAATCGGACATTGTCGCCATTGTGTCATCGGAAAGTATTATGCCTGTAAGGATGGTCCCGTATTTACGTACGATAAGATTTTAAACGAGGAGAATATCTGGGAATGAAACGACTTTTTATCGATATTCCAGCCCTGATGGATTCTAAATCCTCCATTGAAGATATTCAGTGTGAATATTTTTATCATCGAAAGAATCCCGGGCAATTTTCTTTATTAGAAATTGCCGAGTTTGCGATCTATTGCCGGCAATGTAAAGATGCATTCTGTGTTACTGCCTGTCCGAAAGAAGCTCTGGAACGGCAGGAAGATAGACTGATCAAGCGGTTTAATATGCGCTGCGTCGGTTGTAAGAGCTGTATCCTGGCATGTCCGTTTGGAACCATATTCCCGGAAGTTATTAATTATATAACTGCAAAATGTGACTACTGTTTAAACCAGCTATCTGAGAATCCAGACTTTGAACCGTTATGTTCCAAAACTGCTCCTCCGGGAACGATCACGATGAAAGAGATCAGTGCAGAGGATCCGGATAACCATATTTTTTTATATGGCGATCACCTGGCAATTAAAAGTCACCACTGGCGGCATAAGGAGGATAAGGTATGATAGCATGGATTCTTTTTCATTTATTTGTATTTCCCGGAATGTTATTTACCGGTATCTTAGGATTATTAATTGGGTGGTTTGACCGCAAATTAAGTGCCCGTTTTCAATTCCGCAAGGGTCCGCCTCTTTTTCAGAATTTTAATGACTTTTTCAAACTTCTGGGTAAAGAAACAATTATTGTAAAAGAAGCGGTCAAATCTGTTTTCATTATTGCGCCACTGGCAGCTTTTGCTGTTTTGACCCTGATATCTACTATCATTGGGTTAGCGCTCTTTTACCAAAGAGGATTTGGCGGTGATATAATTGTAGTGATGTACCTGACAATGACATTTTCGGTGATGGTTATTTTAGGTGGTTCAGCAACAGGCAATGTTTTCTCCAGCATTGGAGCAGGGCGGGAAATGAAATTATTGCTGGCTGATGAATTAGCCTTTATTATAATTTTATTGGTGCCGATTATCAAATCGGGCTATCAAATCCGATTTGATCAAATTATCGCAGTACAGCAAGCATCGGGTCCATTTATTGGGTCTGCATCCGGAATAATTGCCTTTATAATCGGAATGCTGTGCATTCAGGCTAAGATGACGCTTGCGCCATTTCACATCCCGGAAGCCGAAACGGAAATCGTTGAAGGACCGTTTATGGAATATTCCGGTCCGTTGTTAGCATTCTGGAAGCTGAATCATTATATGATGTATGTGATTTTCCCGTTTCTTTTGATTCTGTTGTTCTGGGGGGGATTTCAGTTTCAGGGAATCGGCATTCTCTGGGCAGTGTTAAAATATGTGCTTATCGTTACTGTTATGATCATTATCAAAAATACAAATCCTCGAATTCGAATCGACACTGCTTTGAACTTTTTTTGGCGCTATGCCTCTCCGGTTGCATTTATTGGTGTTATTTTAGCAGTATTAGGAGTTTAGTATGGGATGGTATAATAAACGCTTGGCAAAATCGCTCTGGGTATTTCACGTCAGCGGATCGCCCTGTAACAATTGTGACATTGAAATCCTCGATTTGTTAACGCCCAGATATGATATAGAACGCTTAGGGATCAAACTCGTCGGATCGGTTCGACATGCCGATGTATTGCTGGTGACAGGTGTCTTTAATAAGAAAATTGCGCCAAAAATAAAAAAGATATATGAACAGGCGCCCAAACCGATTTTCGTAGTTGCAATAGGAACCTGTGTCAGTGGCGGGTGCTGCTTTAAAGATAGTTACAATATGGTTGAAAAACGGGAAGAATTTATACCTATCGATATGTATGTCCCGGGCTGTCCTCCAAAACCGGAGGCAATGATAGAAGCGGTTGCAAAACTGGTAGGAGTGCTCAATGGCTGAAATTGAACAATTTTTAAAAGATATGGGTGGCAAAATCACTAATAAAATAGAAAAAAAGAAACGTCTGTACTTTAATGTAACTAATGACGATTTGCAAGATATAGCCGATTACCTGTTCAATAAAATGGGGTGCCGGTTATCAACGGCAACGGCTATGGAGATGTATCACGGACTGGAAATCTTGTATCATTTTTCGTTAGATAAGACCGGTCAATATTTCTGCCCTAGAATCGTTATTAAAGATAAGAAAAATCCAAAAGTAAATTCCATAACCTCAATTGTTGAAGGGGCTGTCTGGATTGAACGAGAGATGTTTGATCTATGGGGAATTGAATTTATCGGTCATCCGCGTATGGAAGAACTGCTTACTTTACATCATCCCGGAACTGTGAAAAAGCCTTTAAGATTCAGGGAGGTAGGAGCATGAAGGCAAATAAAATACCGATAGGTCCATTTCATCCGTTATTGGAAGAAGCCGAATATTTTGAATTAACAGTGGATGGCGAAACGGTTGTCGATATCGATATGGAAATCGGCTGGATGCACAGGGGACATGAATATATCTCCGAGATGAAAACATTTACTCAATCTATCTATCTGGTTGAACGTATCTGCGGAATCTGCTCAACATCTCATCCGCTGGCATGTGTTCATGCTATCGAAGACATTGATAACATTGAAATTCCTCTCAGAGCACGATATATCAGAACATTGGTTGGCGAGCTGGAGCGGATTCACAGTCATTTATTGTGGATTGGACTTGCCGGACATTTTATCGGATATGATACACTGTGGATGTGGGCCTGGAAATACCGCGAGCCGGTACTGGAGATGTTTGAAATCATTTCGGGAAATCGTAACCATTACGGAATGATGAGAGTCGGCGGGGTTGCAAAGGATGTTGATCCGGAAAAGATTACAGAGCTTTATAAGCATCTGGATATGATCGATAAGAAAATGGTCATGGTCGCTAAAGTTGTTAGAGATGACCCGGTTTTAAAATCACGTTTAAAAGGCGTCGGTGTACTGACCCATGAAGCGGCGGTTGCCTATTGCGCAGTTGGACCAACATCCCGAGCTTCCGGAGTCCCGTGGGATGTTCGTAGAGATGAACCGACAGACGCTTATGATTTGGTTGATTTTGAGGTAATTGTTTTACCAAATGGCGATGTTTATGATAAAGCGGTGGTCAGGGTTCTTGAGATTATTGAATCCGGTAAAATTATAAGACAATGTCTTGAAAAACTTAAAACCGTTCAAGGTCCGATAATTAATAATGTAAAAGAAATCTCGCCCGGTGAAGGTATTGGCAGATATGAAGCCCCGCGAGGAGAGGTGTTTCACTATATAAGATCTGATGGAACAAACCGTCCTATCCGACATAAAGTCCGGGCTCCCAGTTATGTGAATATTCCTACTTTTACAGCTTCCTGTAAAGGTATTCCAATCGCCGATGCATTAATCACACTGGCATCGGTAGATCCATGTTATTGCTGTACCGAACGATCAATAAAGATCATCGATCAGAAACATGGTCATCAGCAAATTGATCTATTAAAATCCTCGCGTGAAAAAACCGAAAGAATTCGGAGGGAAATCCATGGCAATTAATGAATTAAGCCTTCTTGTTTTAGTACCGTTCATCGTTGCATTATTAAATATTTTCCTTCCGGTTATTCTAAGAAAGTTCCTTTCGGTAGCTGC
>JADHWC010000018.1 GCA_016783665.1 Fidelibacterota bacterium
GGTAAAACTGAATTTCAATGAAAAGTACTATTGTATTTTGAGCTTTGGTGTGCATTTTTTTACACTTTAGACCTGGCAGGAAAAAGAAAACCTGCCAGGTGAGTGAATAGATTAATTCGAAATGCGAATATTCCCGAAAATGGCGTCGCCCTTAATGGTAATGCTTGGGCCGCCCTCAACACTGTTAGTGTGATTATCAAAGCGGCCGAGGATTTGCGAACCTTTCAGATGCACCGTGACATCGGGTGATACATATATCTCTATTGATCCGAATATGGCGTCGGCGGTCAGAGTACACCCCTCCGGGGCTATTCTGGCATTTCTCAGATCAAGTTTGATACTGCCGAAAATGGCGCTGATTTCACCGCCGCGGAATTTTTGGGATGTGATCTGTTTTTCAGTTCCGCTAAAGATAGCGTCGAATTCGAGTGTGTCTTCTGTACTTTCCGTAAAGTCCTTTTCGCAGCAGCTCCCCGATGAAGAGCGCTTGAGGAGGATTCCTGTTCCGATGATGATCAGGATCACCGGCCAGAGGCGTCCGATAAAGTGCCAGCTGACGATGTGCAGCGTTGTAAGTTGTAAAAGTATTCCCACAATTATAAGCGTCCAGCCACCTTTCGAATCTTTGCAGCTTAATTTCGTAACGCCGACAATAATCAGGATCACAGGCCACCAACTGGATATCAGGCGACCGAGACGGATAATATGAAATGTATTGCCCAGGAAAATGACGCCGAGAATGACCAGCGCCAGCCCGATCCAAAAATTGTTCGTTTTGCGATGTGAATCATTGGACATTGTTAATCTCCTTCATTACTTATTAGTGTCGTATCCAAACCGAATATACAAGTTTTATGGAGAATAAAAAAAATATTCCCGATAGAGGTTTTGAATTTTATCTGTAAATTACTACTCGTTTTCAATGAAGGGGTTGAATTATGAATAAATTCTGGGTTTGGATTTTACTGTTTTTGAGTTTAAGCGCTTTTGGTCAGAATCTGCAAGTGCATTATGATTTTGGGAAAGACCGTAATTTTGTTACTTCAACATTGGAGAGTTTTACGCCGGATAAATTTGGCGCTACATTCTGGTTTGTGGATATCGATTATAACAGCTCATCAAACAGCGCGTCCATGGCATACTGGGAAATTGCCCGCTATATCAATCTGCCGTTTTTAAAGAAATCCAGCATATTAAGTCCTCTGAGCGCTACCGTACAATACAACGATGGCTTGGATCTTAACGACGCTTTCGGGAATGTCTGGCTGGCGGGGATCAGCTATCCTATCGATCTGAAGGTTGTAACAGTTGCGACGGATGTTCTGTACCGCAAAGCTGAAAAGCAGAGCGCCAATTTCCAGTTGACCTTTGTGTGGTTTAAGTCCTTTTTGAATGATAAAATTATTTTTTCCGGATTTCTTGATATCTGGGGACAGAATAATTTTGATGGCGATGAGGACAAGACAGATCCCCAGATCGTGTTTATGACTGAACCACAGTTATGGGTAAATCTGACAGATCACCTGTCAATTGGGGGGGAAGTAGAGATCAGTCAGAATTTTATCTTTGCGGCAGGTGATAAAATTCAGGTAATGCCGACATTAGGGCTCAAGTGGGATTTTTAATTTCATTTTTCTCTAACATTCCCAAGCTGGGGCTTGTGTCAATGACATTTCTTACGAGAGAAATGAGTCGTTTGCGATGAATACCAATTCAGCAAAGATCATTTAGCATTACGAAAAATAGGTTTCGGGTTCGCCATATCAGTTAATCAATGTATAAATCGCTTGTCGGAAATTTTGGATCGCTGGTGGCGTTGACTCCCAATTTTCGCAGACCGGCAGCGTCGCCGGGGGTGGGAATGTGACTGGTATGCACCTCACAACCATTTAGTTCTTTCAGTTTTTCGATAGCGATCTGAGCCGTTGGATTTGTCGTTGCGCTGATTCCCAATGTGATCAGGATTTCTTCAAGATCCAGGCTAACCTTTTTGCCTTTGAGAACATCCTTCTTTAAGTATTTAAGCGAGTCAATGATATTCTGAGGCAGAAGATGGATATTATCGGGAATTTTGGCGAGAAATTTTACAGCATTCAGAGTCATACTTGCGGTAGAGTGCATCAGAGAAGAATTTTTACCGGTGATGATGGTCCCATCCTTTAATTCAATCGCGGCGCCGCAAAAAATATCTTCATTCCCTTTATTCTGTTCTCTGGCTTCCCTGGCTGCCATCCGGGCAGGCAGAACCACTTTTCGATCAGTCGCTTCCAGGTTCATTTCCTTCATTATCAATTCTGCCCGCTCTACAGTTTCTTTTTCTGTCAGACCCGTTGCATACTCGATTGCATAGCGGAAATAACGACGGATAATTTCCTGTTTGGCGGCTTCCTGCACCACAATATCATCGACAATGCCGAATCCCACCCGGTTAACCCCCATATCGGTTGGCGATTGATAAATTGAGGGTTTATCGGTTATGCGTTCGATAATTCGTTTTAAGAGAGGGAATGCTTCAATATCCCGGTTATAGTTAACGGCGCTTTGATTATATGTTGCCAGGTGAAAATGGTCTATCATGTTCACGTCGCGCAGATCAGCGGTTGCGGCTTCGTATGCCACATTCACAGGATGTTTTAACGGCAGATTCCAGATTGGAAAGGTTTCAAATTTAGCATAGCTGGCGTTGATGCCCCGTTTGTACTCATGGAAAAGCTGGGACAGGCAGGTCGCCAGTTTGCCACTGTTGGGACCCGGACCGGTTACGACGACAATAGGTTTTTCAGTTTCGATGTAAGGATTGGCGCCATAACCCTCTTCACTAACGATAGTATCCACGTCTGTAGGATATCCTTTGGTGAAACCGTGAGTATAGACCCGGATTCCCCGGCGTTCGAGTTTGTTTTTGAAGGTCGTAGCAGCCGGTTGGTTTTCGTAACGGGTAATGACAACCGCTGTCACGGAAATATCATGTTCGCTTAGATCGTCGATGGTTTTAAGCGCGGCGTTATCGTAGCTGATCCCGAAATCAGCCCGCATTTTATTTCGTTCGATATCACCGGCATAAATACAGAGAATGACATCGACTTTATCCTTTAATTGATGCAGTAATTGCATTTTCACAGTGGGATCAAAGCCCGGGAGAACTCGTGCAGCGTGATAATCATAAATCAGTTTTCCGCCAAACTCAAGATAGAGTTTGTTAAACTGTTCGTTAATCCGTTCAAGGATTGCGCGACTCTGTTCTTTCAGATATTTTTGATTATCAAAACCGGGTTTGGCGGACATACTATTCTTTTCTCTGTTAAGCTGCTGTAAAAACCGCCCTATATTAGAGCTTACAGCGGCAATATTCAACAAGAATACGAAAAGATATACAATCGGTTGCTCATTATTTTATATCAGGGGGAATTATATAAAAACACTGAATTATTTTCATATCTAAGTAATTAATTATTAATAAGAAAATGATGATAATTTAATTTGACTGTTTATTGCCGGGTGAGTAATTTACGTAGCAATTTAACAGGAGACTGAATGATTAAAAGTATGACAGGTTTTGGGAAAGTTGAGCGGGAGCTGGAGAACGTTACATTATCGGTGGAAGTTCGGTCGGTAAACAGCCGGTACTTCGATTTCTCGGTGAACATGCCGGAAATATTTAAGTCCTGCGAAGAAAACATAAAACGGCTTTTTAATAATAAACTTGTCCGCGGAAGTGTGAAATTGACTATTTATCTCAACGGACAGCAGGAACAGAATAAAGTTGGGTTGAATAGAGACCAGCTTGACCATTACTGTGAACTTCTGAATCAAGCCTCGGAATCGTTAAACGGTAATGAACCGGTGCGGTTGGACCATTTATTGAATTTTTCTGAGATATTTGAACGCAAACCTGTTGAATTCGATGAAGAAAAAGTAAATAAAGAACTGTTTAAAGCCCTTGAAGATGCGGTTAGCGACCTGGTAAAAATGCAGGAGAAAGAAGGCGAAAATCTCGCCATTGAAATCAAGCGGCATCTGGATATTACTCATAACGTCATTCTGAAGATCAAGACTTTGTCTTCGCAATTAAAGGATGAATATTATAAGAAAAGCAAAGCAAAACTGATGTCGTTTCTGGATGACCTGGATATTGATGAAAACAGGATTATACAGGAAGCGGCGATCTTTTCAAAAAAGATTGATATTACGGAAGAATGTGAGCGGCTGGATAGTCATCTAAATCAGTTCAGGTCCTACTTTGATCTGGACGAGCCGGTAGGTAAGCGTATGATCTTTCTTCTCCAGGAGATGAACCGGGAAATCAGCACTATCGGCGCAAAATCCGAAAGCGCCCAGATTTCCCATCTTGTGGTCGATGTTAAAAATGAATTTGAGAAAATAAGGGAACAGGCTCAGAACATCCTATGAAACCACGAGGACTATTACTGCCTATTGCTGCTCCGTCGGGGACCGGAAAAACTACGGTTTGCCGACAACTAATGAAAACCGATGATTGTTTTGTGTTCTCAGTATCCGCTACAACAAGAACGCCGCGGGAATCAGAACAAAATGGGATGGATTACTACTTTTTGTCCAGGGATACTTTCGAACAGTACATTCGTGATAATAAGCTCGCTGAATGGGAGGAAGTGTTTGGAAATTATTACGGAACATTGCGAAGTGTTTTGCAAGCTGCTCTGGACCAGGGCAAAATTCTGCTACTGGATATTGATGTAAAAGGAGCGATGCAGATTAAGAAGCATTATCCCGATGAGACGATTTCGATTTTTCTTCTGCCTCCGAACAAAGCAGAGCTTTTACGCCGATTAAAAGGGCGCGGAACCGATGATAATAAATCCATCACGATCCGTAATGCGCGAATTCCCGATGAATTGAAATTAGGTGAACAATTTGATTATCAGATCGTTAATGATCAATTAGATAAAACCCTTAATGAAATCAGAAACATAATAAAGGAGTACTACAAAAAATGACTGACACTCTTGATATTTCAAAATTAACCGATCAAACGGAAGATCTCTTTGAACTGGTTGTTGCAGCATCAAAAAGATCTCGCCAGATCAATGCCCTGCGGATTGCCAGAGATCCACTTCCTTCCCTTAGCGAGGATCAGGAAGAGACATTTGATGAAACACCGGATGAAGAGGAATTGAGGGACTGGGACAAAATTGAAAAACCCACTACGGTTGCTCTGAACGAAATGCTGAGAGGCGATCTGGATTATCGTCATACATCAGAGAAGATTGAAACTGAAGACGAAGAAGTAGATATTGCAAGTGATATTCAGGAATAAAAAAATAACCTTCGGCTTGACCGGCGGTATTGCGATCTATAAATCGGCGTCATTGTTACGCCGGCTGGTCAATGATGGCGGCGCTGATGTGACTGTGATTATGACGGAAGCGGCGCAAAAATTCATGTCGCCGTTGATATTTGAGACTTTCAGCGGAAATCCAGTAATAACGGAGATGTTTTCCCGGGAAAAGGTATACACTCGGCATGTTGACCTTGGTAAAGACGTGGATATGGTTCTTGTATCGCCAGCGACGGCAAACATTGTTGCGAAAGCGGCGCATGGAATTGCCGATGATATGCTCAGTACGGTTATCCTGACTGCCGGGAATAAGACGGTATTTGCACTGGCGATGAATGTCAACATGTACGAAAATCCGATTACTCAAGAAAATATCAAGAAGCTGAAAGAGCTCGGGTACGGGTTTATCGAACCCGAGCTGGGAGACCTCGCCTGTAATGATGTTGGAAAAGGACGTTTAGCCGATGAGAAAACCATTATCGGTTATATTGATCAGCGCCTGAATGGAAAACATTTATTGCAGGATAAAGAGGTGATTGTCACAGCCGGACCGACACGCGAATATCTTGATCCGATTCGCTTTATCTCCAATCGATCTTCCGGGAAAATGGGATTTGCCCTGGCTGCGGAAGCTGCAATGCAAGGGGCGAATGTAACATTGATTACAGGACCGTCGAATGAAACACTACCGCCTGGTATCAATGTAATCCGGGTGGAGTCTGCTGAAGAGATGCAAAAGTCTCTATTCGACCATACAGATCATGCCGATTACCTGTTTATGGCTGCGGCTGTGGAAGATATTGCGCCAGCCACGATGGTCACGTCTAAAATCAAAAAGTCCAATCTGCCGAAAATACTGCAATTGACCCAATCACCGGATTTACTTTGCGGTTTCCGGAAGCGCAACCAGACTTGCTGCGTGGTTGCATTCAGCGTGGAAATAACCGATGGGCGCGAACGTTCGATAGAAAAAATGAAAACCAAGGGCGCAGATTACATTGTTTGGAATGATCCGTCGAAAGCCGGCGCCGGTTTCGAGACCGATACGAACGAAGTCATCCTGTTTTCAGCCGATGGAAATGAATGGCAAATACCGGTGGCTGCCAAACGAGAGGTCGCCCGTCAAATTATTCATCAGGTTGTGGATCACCGGAGGCATTCCTGATGCAGGCGTCCGATGATTTGATCAAAGATTTTTTCCTGCAACAGGCGGAACTGTTTACTGATGAATTCTATTTTGAAGAAAAAATGGAAGACGAAATCTCTATGAATGTGCTTGACTGGAATGAGCTGGAACCGAAGGTGTTATCCTGTACAAAGTGTGAATTGTCAAAGACCAGAACAAAAGTGGTTTTCGGATATGGGAAACGGGATGCCGAATTGCTCTTTATCGGAGAAGCGCCGGGTGAGCGAGAAGATTTGCAGGGTGAACCCTTTGTGGGTAGAGCCGGACGCTTACTGGACGATATTCTGGCAGCCATTCAGCTAAACCGCGAACAGGTTTATATAGCCAATATTCTGAAATGCCGACCGCCGAAAAACCGAACACCCCATGCCGATGAAATCGCAAACTGTGAACCCTATCTGATGAATCAGATAGATCTGATCAAACCGGCATTAATTGTGTGTCTCGGTTTAACCGCTGCCAAAACTCTTTTAAGAGTTGAATATACTTTACGGCAAATGCGCGAAAAGATTTATAATTACCATGGTGTGGACCTGGTTGTGACCTATCATCCCGCCGCATTGCTCAGGAATCCAGGTCTCAAGAAGTATGCCTGGGAGGATTTCCAGAAAATACAAAAAATGTTTAAACAAAAAACGGGGAACATATAATGCCTGAGAAAGAGGCTGAATATTTGAGAGTGCCGCCTCATGCCGATGAAGCGGAAACGTCGGTATTAGGCGCCATGATGCTGGATAAAGAAGCGGTAAGCAAAGCCCTTCAATATCTGGATCAAACGGCATTTTATAAAGATGCTCATCAGTTGATTTTCCGTGGAATGATTGAGCTTTTTAACGACGGACAACCGATTGACCAGATTAGTGTTATTGACCGCTTAAAGCGCAATAAACACCTTGATAAGGTTGGCGGCGCTTATTATATCACCGGTCTGGTAGAGTCAACACCGTCATCTGCGAATGTCGAATATTATGCAAAAATAGTGCTTGAAAAGGCGATTTTGCGCAAGTTGATTATTTCGTCGACGGAAATTCAGAGCGAAGCCTATGAAGCTAAAAGTCCCGCGTTTGATATTCTGGATGGGGCGGAACAGCGGATTTTTGCCCTGTCGGAGAGTCGCTTAAAGACCGGATTTAAAAATCTTGTCGATGTATTAAATCAGACCTTCGAACATATTGACGCAATTCATAAAAAGAAATTCCATACTACAGGTGTTCCGACGGGCTTTATCGAACTCGATGATCTGACGTCGGGATTCCAGAACGGCGAACTGGTCATTTTAGCCGGAAGACCCAGTATGGGAAAAACAGCTCTGGCATTATCTATTGCCCGGAACGCGGCAGTGGAGTATAACGTTCCAATTGGTTTTTTTAGCCTGGAAATGGCGGATTACCAGCTGGCGATGCGGCTGTTGTGTGCTGAAGCCAAGGTTGATAGTCATGCGGTTCGTACGGGGAAATTGCCTCCGGATCAGTGGCGCCGGCTCAGTGAACAAACCGGACGTCTCGCAAAAGCGCCGATATTTATTGATGATTCTGCGTCGTTGACTATGATGGAAATTCGCGCTAAAGCGCGCCGGTTAAAAGCCGAACATGACGTACAGATGATTATTTTGGATTATTTACAGTTGGTAAAGGGGCACAGAGCGGAGAGCCGTCAGCAGGAAATCACCGAGATTTCACGGAGTTTGAAAGCCCTGGCAAAAGAATTAAGAATTCCGGTCCTGGCGCTTTCACAATTATCACGTGCCGTGGAAACCCGTGGCGGAAATCATCGCCCCCAGCTCTCGGATTTGAGAGAAAGCGGCGCTATCGAACAGGACGCCGATGTGGTTATGTTTATTTACAGAGAGGTCATCTATAAGCGTCGCCAGGAAGAGGAAATGACCCTTGAAGATGAGCGGAAAGCCGAAATCATCGTGGCAAAACAGCGTAACGGTCCAACCGATACGGTCAGGGTGGTTTTTATTGATACATATGCAAGATTTGAAAATCTTGCTCGCAAGCGGGACGAAATGGCAGGCGTACCTTTTTAATGGCGAATCAACTGATAAAGAAAGACCTGTCAAAAAAGGACAAACGTCCCCAGAAGTTCTATGCCTTAGTCAGATCGTCGGAAAATACTGTGCCTTTTACCGAATCAGATGAAAATTTTCTTTGGGATGTATATACTTTTGCGCGGGAAGCTCACCGGGGTCAGTTGAGAAAATCGGGCGAATCTTACTTTGAACACCCTTACCAGACAGCCAGGGTTCTGGCTGAAATGAATATGGATTCGGTGACCATTGCCTGCGGATTGTTGCATGATGTTATCGAAGATACCGGGGTGCGTTACGAGGATATCAAAGCAAAATTTGGAAACGAAGTCGCCAAGTTGGTGGAAGGAGCCACCAAGATCAGCGGTATTCGTTTCCGCAACCATCAAGAGGAGCAGGCTGATAATTTTCGAAAAATGTTATTAAGCGTTGCGGAAGATATCAGGGTTCTGATTATCAAACTGGCGGATCGAACCCACAATATGCAGACTCTCGATTCTCTGCCACCGGTGAAACGTCGCCGGATAGCGATTGAAACCCGGGATGTATATGCGCCTCTGGCGCACCGGCTGGGAATGTTCAAACTGAAATCCATCCTGGAAGACCTTGTATTAAAAAACCTTGATCCCGAAGCATATAAATTTCTCCAGAAAAAGGTTAAGGAGAAGCGCAGCGGGCGTGAAAAATATATAAAGACGTTTACTGTACCTTTGACAAAAGCTCTTCAGGAAATCGGTCTCAAGGCTGAAATATCCGGACGTCCGAAGCACTTCTATTCCATCTATAAAAAAATGAAAACCCGGAATATGCCCTTTGAAGAAATTTATGACCTGCTGGCTATCAGGGTTATCGTACCGACAAAAGAAGAATGTTATACCGTGCTGGGAATTGTGCATGACCTGTTTACACCGGTCATGGATCGCTTTAAGGATTATGTCGCCAGCCATAAAGCCAATTATTATCAATCTATTCATACGACTGTTTACGGTCCGGGCGGTAAAATGGTGGAAATCCAGATCCGTACCGATGAGATGGATGAAATTGCCGAAGAAGGTATTGCAGCGCACTGGCGCTATAAGGAAGGACGCACCCGACCGGACGAGGTCGATAAATATGTTAAATGGCTCCGGGATTTAATTGATGTATTACAGAATGAATCAGCGGGTCCAAAAGACTTCATGGATACACTGAAGATTGATCTTTTCAAAGATGAAATCTTCGTATTCACACCGAAAGGTGATTTGATCCGTTTACCGAAAGGCGCCACGCCGGTGGATTTTGCGTTTGAAGTTCATACCGCTGTAGGATACCACTGTATCGGCTCGAAAGTTGATGGAAAGATGGTGCCTCTGAACACGGAATTGAAGAGTGGTGAAAGTGTTGAGATTATCACTTCGGAGAATCAGCGTCCCAGTTATGCCTGGTTGAAATTTGTAAAAACTTCCAAGGCGGTCGGGGCAATCAAACGCTATATCCGCAAGACCCAATTTGAGGAAAGTGTCCGTCTTGGAAAGGAAATTCTCGATAAGGAAAATCGCCGGAATAAACGTCTAACATTTTTTAAAACCGTTCAGAAGTCGATCACAGAATTCGGATATGATGATATTGATAAATTTTACGGAGCGGTTGGCAGCGGATTAATCACGGTACCGGGGATTTACTCCAAATTGTTTCCCCAGGACAAGAAGGAGCTGGATGAAAAAGATAGCGATTTCCTCTTTCTGGAAAAAGCCCGCCGAAGTATAAAAGGAATAAAAGTTCACGGAATTAAAAACCTGATGGTGAATTTTGCCAAATGCTGTAATCCGATTCCCGGTGATCAGATCATAGGTTTTGTCAGCCGTGGGCGCGGTATTATCGTCCATAAAAGCGATTGCAGCAATATTCCGGCGTTATTGAAGGAAAATGAGCGATTGCTGGATGTTGACTGGGATGTCGATCATAAGCAGCAATTTCTGGCCCAGGTAAAGGTAATGGGTCAGGAACGAAAAAATTTCCTGAAAGATATTACCGAAATAATCTCAACTACCAATACCAATATTATCAGTATAGATGGTAATGTTGATGATACAATTATCTTTATATCATTAGTGTTGCAAGTTGGAAACCTGAATCATTTAAATCGGGTTATGCTGAAATTGCAAAGTATTCAAGGAATTATATCGGTAGAACGAAAATAAAAAGGAGGTAATTCATGCGCACCCGAACCTATACGAAGAAAGATGTCGTAAAAACTACGGCAGAGCGCTTAGGTCGCAAGTTTTCCGCAACTGAAAAGATTGTCGATGGAGTTTTTATCACATTGCGTGAGATGCTCTGTGAAGACACAAAGAATTTACGTATCGAGATCCGTGGTTTTGGAGTATTTGAAGTTAAACCCACCAGGGCAAAACCAAAAGCCCGCAACCCGCGGACAAACGAGGTCGTTTACGTTCCTCCCCGGAAGAAGACTCATTTCAAACCGGGAAAAATTATTAAGGCCGCCCTGAAAAAATAAGCCGGATCAGGGGTGAATGATTCCGTTCGCCGGGGTTTATATTTTGTGAAAGGAATGATGTTAAAACAATTTACATCACTTCCAAATTGGGTGTTATTCACCCTTTCAGGAGTGTTGACAGTTGCCGCATTTCCGCCCTCACCGCTGGGCTTTCTGGCTTATTTCAGCCTGATCCCCCTGATATTTCTTTTTATTAAAGAGGATTTTCACATGGGGTTTGAAAAAGGATTTCTGTTCGGCGTTATCCTGAATCTTGGAATAATGTACTGGTTGGCGGCAAATAAGGGAACTGTTTGGTACTGGGCGACCCTGTCCATGATTTCAAGTGTGCTCTTTTTAGCAATGAATTATGGACTGATCGGGCTTATTATTGGGATTATTGGACGCAGGTTTGGACGGAACGCCGGCATCTGGTCCTTTCCGGTAGTGTGGATTGCAGTTGAATATATCCGCTCGTTTGGAACCATGGGATTTACCTGGAATCATTTGTGCTATACCCAGAGCCGGGCAACCCAACTGATCCAGTTTGCGTCGGTCATCGGCTCCAACGGCATCAGCTTTATCATTGTCCTGATAAATGTGCTGATCGTGATGGCATTGATTCACCATCGGGATAATTGGCAAAAGAGCTTCCGGTATGTGAGTTTTATTTTACTTGGATTTTTTGGATTGGGAGTCTTTGGCGGTTTCGCTTTGAATCGGGCGAATCAAGCCGATGGGAGGCGGAAGATCCATGCGGCGCTTATTCAACCGAATGTTGACCCTAACGAAAAATGGGAGCGCGATTCTTTCAGAGATGTAATGCAGCTGTTGCATGATTTGACGGATTCGGCAGCAGTTGAACCGAAAGACCTGATCGTCTGGCCGGAATCGGCAACGCCAACATATTTACGAAGAAACCGCAGCGGAACACTTGACCGTATCATTAAACATATCAGCCGGTTAAATGTGCATTTGTTGACCGGCACACCCGATTATGAGCTTCACAGCTCCGCTGATTACAGTGCATATAATTCGGTATTTTTACTGCGTCCCAATACCCACAAGATCGAGTATTATCGGAAAATAAAACTGGTTCCTTTCGGAGAATATATTCCCCTTTCGGAATTTTTTCCCGAACTGGAAAACCTGAATCTGGGACAGGGAAATTTTGATGCCGGGTCGGAAGTCACGGTGTTCGATATTCCTTTACATGTTGACGCAGAAACATCTATAGACACGACCTTAATGATAAGCACAGTCGTATGTTATGAGTCAACATTTCCGTATATTGTCAGAGAGGGAGTCCGGAAGGGGTCTGAATTACTGGTGATTGTCTCTAATGACGCCTGGTTTGGTTATACGTCTGCACCACATCTGCATATGGAGATATCACGCTTCCGGGCAATCGAGAACCGCATACCTATTGTACGGTCAGCCAATACCGGTGTATCGATTATGTGTGATGCGTACGGCAGAATTTTAGCAAAGGCGGATTTTGATCGGAAAACATGGTTGACTGCCGAGTTGGAGCAGGGCAGAAATCATACGATTTACACCCGCTTTGGAAACTGGTTTGGGGTTTTGAACGTTATAGTACTGTGTGGGATTCTGGGGACTTGTTTAATTAGGAGAAAATAATGCAGCGGAAAATCACTTCACTATGCCTGTTTCTTATCTGGTTTACAATAATTCTAAAACCGGTAACGGCGCAAACCAATGAAATCGATGCTAAAATCCCTGTTTCACAGGCGAGAATCCTGCTCTTGAAATCACTGATTTTACCCGGATGGGGTGAACACAGTCTGCAATACCAGAAAAGAGGATATGTATTAAACAGTACGGAATTGGGTCTGTGGATTGGGCATGCAGTATTGATATTTTACGGGCGATCTGTTGAAAAAGACATGAAAGCCTATGCGGCAACTCATGCGGGAATAGATCCAAAAGGTAAGGATGAATACTACTTTACCGATATAGGAAATTACATGAATCTCTATGATTATAATGATCAGAAACTTCGCTATCGTCAATTTGCAAATCTTTATCCGGAAACCGGCGACTATTTCTGGGCCTGGGATAGTGAGGATTCCAGAGAAAAATTTGATCAAAAACGGATTGATAGTCAGAAAGCCTTTCATGCAGCCAGTTTCGCACTTGGCGGACTTATTATCAACCGGATTATCAGTATGATTGATATTATCGCACTCACCAAAGACAGGCTGGAAACACCGGTAAGCGATGTTCAGGCATTGATAGTGCCACAGAATGGTCAGCTTACTTTTACTTTAAATATTGGATTTAAATGAACAGCATGGATCCCCGGGTAAAATT
This sequence comes from Fidelibacterota bacterium, assembly GCA_016783665.1. Lineage (GTDB taxonomy): Bacteria > Fidelibacterota > UBA2242 > UBA2242 > UBA2242 > UBA9312. The sequence goes on from JADHWC010000018.1 coordinate 13,346, forward strand.
GCTCTGGTCAATCGTCTGGATTACGACTATTTTTTTGGTTTATAATATTGCCGGGCAAATGGGCATCCTTGCCGGGATTATCGCTTTAATCCGGATTAATCGACTTTCCCTGCGGTTGGTTCTGCGCTCGATCCGGTACCTGTTACTATTTTTACCAATTACGTTTCTGGTTCATTTTTTTATTTCTGCTGGTGGGTGGAAGCTTTTTACCGGAAGTTCGATATTTGATTATCACATGCTGGAACAGCCTCTATTATTCACGGTCCGGGTCGGGAATCTCATTCTATATATGGCTTTTGTTTTGAAATGGATCAGAGACATTGAATTTTTAGATGCTATATACCATATTCTGAAACCGTTGCGCCGTTTAAAATGGCAAGTAGATGATTTTTTTCAAATTATTTTTATTTCGGTAAAATTTTTCCCCATTTTGAGAGAGGAATACACTCGCCTTGATGAGGGCTGGAAAACATTTACAACGGTCAAAGACACGACCCTGTCTGATCGAATCAACCGGGTTCGGAACTCGGTGATTCCTCTGATGATATTTAGTTTTCAGCGGGCGGAAACCCTGGCGGACGCCATGACCATTCGGGGGTATGGATCCACCAGCCGGCGTAGTTATTACGGGCAGCTTAAATTTACTTACACAGATTGGCTGATTTCTTTTTTAACAATCGTAATACTGATAGGCATAATTTTTTGGATCCAATAATTTATGGCGGTTAGACGGTATAAAATTACGATAGAGTATGACGGAACAGATTTCTGCGGCTGGCAACGCCAGATCCGCGAAAGGACGGTTCAACAGACGCTGGAAGATTCGCTGTCCGAACTGAATAAAGGTCAGCCGGTTACCCTGATTGGATCGGGGCGAACCGATTCCGGAGTTCATGCCCTGGGTCAGATTGCCCATTTTGATCTGGATACTACTTTGAATGTGGAGACCATTTGTAAAGCGCTGAATGCTAAAACGCCCAATGATACATATATTCACAGATGCCAGGAAGCGGATTCGTCCTTTCACGCCAGGTTTGATGCAAAAAGGCGAACCTATGTCTATCAACTATTGCTATCCCCATCGGTGATCACAAGACGTTATACATGGCAGCCGGATATAACGATTAATGAACGGCTCCTTGATCAATGTGCCGAATATGTTTTAGGGGAACACGATTTCAGCAGCTTAAGCAGGACATCATCGGAGGCAGAATCAAAAACCTGCCATGTTTACGAATCCAAATGGATTAAAAACGAGAATATGTTAAATTACACGATCGTTGGTAATCGCTTTTTACACAGTATGGTTCGCATGTTAGTAGGAACTATGATAGAGATTGCGAGAGGTAAAGGGACCCCGGAAGATTTCAGGGCATTGCTAGAAAATTCAACAGGAAATCTTAAACCGTACACCGCCCCGCCCCAGGGTCTATTTCTGTGGAAAGTAGAGTATTAATCAGGAGAACAGGTGAAACTTTTTATCGATACAGCCAATCTGGATGAAATTAAAACAGCCCAATCATGGGGCATTCTGGATGGAGTGACAACAAATCCGACTCTCTTATCCCGTGAAAAGGGCAATTTCAGAGATATTTTACGATCGATTTGTGAAGTGGTAGATGGACCGGTAAGCGGCGAAGTCGTCAGTCTGGATGCCGAGGGAATGATCAACGAAGGCAAAGCTCTGGCGACTATTCATTCCAATATTGTTATAAAAATCCCCATGACTTTAGAGGGATTAAAGGCAATTAAGTCGCTGACAGCTGCAGGAATTCGGACGAATACCACCCTGGTGTTTTCACCATTACAGGCGTTGCTGGCTGCCAAAGCGGGCACTACTTTTGTGAGTCCTTTTGTGGGACGGCTTGATGATATTCATCATGTTGGTATGGATCTTGTCTCACAAATAGTGACCATTTATGAAAATTACAACTATGAATCCGAAGTGATCGTCGCCAGTATCCGGAACCCGCTGCATATCGTTGAAGCAGCGATGTTTGGCGCTCATATTTGTACGATACCCTTTTCGGTTCTTCAGAAAATGGTCAAACACCCGCTGACAGATAGCGGCATTAAACGCTTTTTGGAAGATTGGAAAAAGGTTGAGAAGTGAAAAAAAATATTTTTAATATCATCCATATACTTTTCCTTCTATTTTTATCCTGTACTCTAATAGCACAGTCCGGATCTTATCAGGAAGAAATCACTACTTCAAGGGAAACGGCAATTACCCGGGCGATCCAGAAAATCAGCCCCGCCGTGGCAGGTATTAATGTCACCGCAATTCAGGAGTATGTTACTTCGCCATTTTTTAACGATCCCCTCTGGAATATGCTGTTTCCTGAAAATATTCACCGCCGCCGGGTAAAGAGTCTGGGATCGGGCGTCGTGATAAGCGCCGACGGATATGTTGTCACAAATGCTCATTTAGTCGAAGGCGCCGAAGAGATCGTTGTTACTTTAATAGGCGGTCAGGAATTTAAAGCAAAGCAGATCGGCATCGACAATATCTCGGATATTGCCCTGTTGAAAATTAAAGGCAAAGATTTCCCCTACGCGAAATTTGGTGATTCCGATGCTGTTATTATTGGTGAATGGGTCGTTGCGCTGGGAAATCCCTTTGGACTGTTCAATGTCAATTTCAAGCCTACCGCCACAATCGGGATTGTATCCGCTAAAAACCTGGATTTCGGACGTCAGCAGAGTGGCAAGATCTACCAGGATATGATCCAGACCGATGCTTCAATTAATACCGGGAATAGCGGCGGCCCGTTGATTAATTCAAACGGCGAGGTTATCGGGATCAATACCTTTATCTTTACCGGCAATACCTACAGCGAAGGCTCGGTGGGTGTCGGATTTGCCGTACCGGTGAAGCGGGTTGCAACGATAATTGAAGAATTAAAGCAATATGGAAAGATCGACAGGACATTCCGTACCGGTTTATCGGTTCAGAATATCGATCGCTTTCTGGCGCGCTACCTGAATCTCAATTCTACCAGTGGAGTAATTGTGACAGAGGTGGAACGGGGCAGCTCGGCTCACCGTGCCGGGATTAAAGTTGGCGATGTGATTAAACAGATCAATGGTAAAATAGTCAATACGGACAATGAGATCATCGGGGAGATTCAGGAAAATTTCCTGAAAGCAGGCGATGTGATAACACTAATAATCATTCGCGGATCCAAAACCATGGACGTAAATTTGGAGTTAGGTAAATAATGATTGAACGTTACACACGCCCGCAAATGGGTGCGATCTGGTCTGAGCGGCATAAATTTCGCTACTGGTGGAAGGTCGAACGGGAGGTCTGTAAAGTACAGTTTGAGCGTGGATTAATCCCTGAAAAAGACTGGCGCGCCATCGATCAAAAAGCCGACTTCTCGGTAGAGCGAATTTTAGAGATCGAACAGGAAGTCAAACACGACGTTATTGCCTTTCTGACCAATGTTGGGGAATACGTAGGACCATCATCGCGGTTTATTCATAAAGGAATGACATCATCGGATTTGCTTGACACCGGGCTGGCGCTGCAAATGGCTGAAGCCGGTGAATTGATTGCCGAACAACTGAAATCGCTCATTGAAGTGCTTGGCGAAAAGGCGCTGGAATATAAGAATTATTTGATGATCGGCAGAACTCACGGAATTCATGCAGAGCCAATAACCTTCGGACTCAAGTTTCTTATTTGGAGAGAAGAAATCCGCCGTCATTTAAATCGTTTTGAACAGGCGCTTGGAGATGTAAAAGTGGGTAAAATTTCCGGAGCAGTGGGAACTTACCAACATATTGATCCGATTGTGGAAACCCGGGTTTGTGAGAATCTTGGTTTAAAGGCAGCGCCGATAAGTAATCAGATTGTCCAGCGGGATCGTCATGCCTGCTTTGTTTCAACCCTGGCGCTGATCGCGGCGACACTGGAAAAGATTGCTCTGGAAATCCGTCACCTGCAACGCACGGAAGTGCTGGAAGCCGAAGAGTACTTCAGCAAGGGGCAGAAAGGATCTTCGGCAATGCCTCATAAACGCAATCCGATTTTGTCAGAACGCATCTGCGGGATGGCGCGTTTGCTGCGTGGCTATATGATAACCGCAATGGAAAACGTTGCGCTGTGGCATGAGCGGGATATATCCCATTCGTCGGCTGAACGGGTGATTCTGCCCGACAGTTGTATCTGCATTGATTTTATTCTTGCTGAAACAATCAAAGTCCTGCAAAATCTCAGAGTCTATCCGGATAATATGCGTAAAAACCTGGAACGCACCGGGGGATTGATATTTTCACAAGAACTATTACTGGCGCTGGTGAACAAGGGACTTTCCCGGGAAAAAGCCTATCAGCTGGTTCAGAAAAATGCCATGGAAGCCTGGAATGAAGGGGAAGATTTTAAAGGGCTGGTCATGGCAGACGATAATATCAATGAATATCTTGGTTACGGGGAAATCGAACGATTGTTTAATTATGATGAATTATTAGAACGGGTAGCGACTATTTATCGCAAATTTGAAAAAGAGGATTAATATGGAAAAAGGAAAAAAACTCTACGAAGGCAAAGCCAAAATTCTTTATCAAACCAATGATCCGAATTTGCTGATACAATATTTTAAAGACGATGCCACTGCATTCGATGGTATAAAAAAGGGTACGATTGTTGGAAAAGGAGTTGCCAATAATAAGATTAGTTGCAATCTTTTCGATTTACTCAAACAGCATGGAATTGATTCCCATTTTGATCGGAAACTGTCGGATAATGAAATGCTGGTGAAGAATGTAAACATCGTTCCTGTCGAAGTCGTCGTCAGGAATATTTCTACAGGCAGTTTGTGCAAACGCTATGGCGTGGATGAAGGTATTGTGTTTGGAACGCCTATCGTTGAACTGTACTATAAGGACGATTCCCTGCATGATCCGCTGATGAACGATGATCACGTGACGGCAATGGAGTTGGCTACCCGTGAAGAACTGGCGAGCATGCGCGAGCAGGCATTGAAGATCAATAAAATCCTGCAGGATTTCTTTGATTCAATCGAAATTAAGCTGGTAGATCTCAAACTGGAATTTGGCCGTTTTAAGAAACAAATCATTTTGGCGGACGAGATATCTCCCGACACATGCCGTTTCTGGGAAAAGGGCACAAATCGCAAACTGGATAAAGACCGCTTTCGCCAGGATCTGGGAGATGTTGAAAAAACCTATAACGAGATGATGAACCGTATTGTGGGGAAATCCTGATGATTGCGCGGGAAGGTTTAAAAATTATACTTCCAGTCTTTGTGCTGGCATTCATTCTGCTGATTGCGGGAATCTATTTTGAGAAGAACATATTGATAATTTGCTTCTGGCTTGCTTTCGCCTTTTTCCTGTTTTCCCTGGGATTTTTCCGTGATCCCGAGCGTGCTACTCCTACCGGGGAGAATCTGATCATTTCGCCGGCAGATGGGAAAGTGGTTACTATTTGCCCTGAAAATGATGAGTTTGTGGGTAAGGCTACACGGGTTTCGATATTTATGTCGATTTTAAATGTTCACGTTAATCGTATTCCTCTCAGTGGAACCGTACGAAGCATCGACTATTCAAAAGGTCGTTTTTTACCAGCGATGAAGCCGGAAACCTCTTTTGAAAATGAAAGGAACACAATTGAACTGGATAGTGGGAAGATAAAGCTGAAATTTACTCAGGTTGCCGGGCTAATAGCGCGTCGCATTGTTTCTTATTTAAAGGTGAATGACCAGGTGAAAACCGGGCAGCGCTTTGGATTGATCATGTTTGGATCGCGGGTTGATCTGCTGGTTCCCGAGACAGTTAATTTGAAAGTTAGGGTTGGCGATGAGATTACCGCCGGATATAGTGTGATTGGAGAATTTGAATGAAAATGAGAAGATCGTTTATACCCAGTATTTTTACAATCTTGAATATGTTTTCAGGGTTCCTGGCTATTTTACAAATAAGCCAGGGGCGTTATATCACCGCCGTCCTACTAATCATGGCGGCTGGGGTTTTTGATTTGCTGGATGGTATGGTTGCTCGCTTGCTGCATCAGCAGACGGATTTTGGGATCGAATTTGATTCACTGGCTGACATTGTATCCTTTTGCGTGGCGCCGTCGCTACTGGTTAATGCACTATTTGTTTCTGATATTGGATTTATCGGCGCTTTGATCAGTTTTTTCCCTCTTCTGTTCGGCGGTATTCGACTAGCCCGTTTTAATCTGACAGCCGCACCCGAAAAGAAGTCGTATTTTACCGGTCTGCCGGTTCCGGTGGCAGCAGTGACCATCGGTTCTTATATCTGGTTCAGCCATTCATTGTTTGGTAATTACGGTGATCCGAAAATAGCCTTGCCATTGGTGATGGTATTATCTTTTATGATGCTTAGTAATGTTCGATTTATTTCTACAATTCAGATAACTTTTAATAACGGACGCGGCAGTATTATCAAGAGTCTGATTATCATCCTGTCAGCCGCACTAATGATAATTTTCAGAGGCTATGTAATCTTTCCACTTATGGGAATGTTTATTATAAGCCATCTGCTGGCATGGATTGTTGGATACGAAGAACCTCGAATATCTTTTTCCTTGCGACGAAAGGGTAAATAATCATGTGGATAGCCAAGATAGTGGTAACCTATAAATCCGGTATACTTGATCCGGAGGCAAAAACGATTCAACACGCGCTGGGGAATCTCGGTTACCGGCATATACAGGAAGTTGAAGCCGGACGTTATTTTGAGGTTCAATTTGATAAGACTTTGAATATTGAAGACGCCGAATCGCTCACCAAAGAAATATGTGATAAGATTTTATCAAATCCGGTAATCCAAAAGTACAGATATGAACTCAAAGAGGTAGATAAATGAGATTTGGCGTCGTGGTATTTCCCGGATCGAACTGTGATCATGATACTTATCATGTACTTAAAAAAGTGCTGGGAGCGGAAGTGTTCTATATATGGCACAAAGAAACATCCCTGCGTTTGTTTGACGCTATTATTTTACCCGGTGGTTTTAGTTATGGTGATTATCTGCGAGTCGGGGCGGTTGCCCGGTTTTCCCCGGTGATGAAAGAGGTCGTTAAATACGCTAAAGAGGGCGGACCGGTGTTGGGAATCTGTAACGGATTTCAAATTCTTCTGGAAACCGGCTTGCTTCCCGGAGCGCTCATCGCCAATGACGGGTTGCGTTTTTTATGTCAGGATGTGTATTTGAAAGTGAAAAACAGTGGTACTGTCTTTACTAATGCTTATGAAAAAGACCGGGTGTTGAAAATGCCGATTGCCCATTATAGCGGCAATTACTTTGCTGATGACGATATATTGAAACGCCTGCATGATGAAGACCGGATCGCTTTTCAGTATTGTAATGCCGATGGCGACCTGTCCGACCAAATTAACCCGAATGGATCAAAACACGGTATTGCCGGGATTTTTAACGAAAATAAAAATGTGCTGGGTATGATGCCGCATCCCGAGCGGGCGGCTGAAAAAATCCTTTCATCAGAGGACGGACTGGGAATTTTCAAGTCTTTATTGGAGAGAAATTAATATGGAAAAAGGCACTACGAAATATTCGATTATGATAGTTCTTGGCGTGTTGCTTTTAGGAGCCATGCTGGGATCCTTGTTGGGAGAATTGATTAAAATGGGGATTCCTGATGGCGTCGTAAAAGAAGTTTTTTTGAGATCTATTGACATTTCGATCGGACCGGGTGTTGTGGATCTGATCATGTTCTCGATTACCTTGGGATTTACGCTGAAATTTAACCTGATAGGCATCCTGGGAATGACAGTTGCCTATTACATTCTTAGGTTTTGGAGATAATAATGCTGACAATAATAGAAAAGGAGCATATATGGGCAGCCTGGGTATTGGTGAAATAATTTTAATATTAGTTATATTTTTACTCCTGTTCGGAGCCAAACGTCTTCCGGAATTCGCGCGTAGTCTGGGAAAGAGCTTAAAAGAGTTCAAGAAAGCTACCAGCGATATTACGAGCGAGATCGATGAAGCCGTTAATTCAAAACAGATCGACGAGAAAAAATCAAAAACTGAAGTCTCCAAAGATTCTGAAAAATAAACGAATCTGCTAACGGGAATCGGCAAGGTTGGATATTTGTGAAATTTGCTACGCTGTATCAGCGCTTAAATCATAGTCTGCAGCGTATATCGGAAGAACAGTCACGCAACTCATTTATCACGGGCTTTGATGATCTTATCGGAGTAAAAAATAATATCTGCTATTACAGATCGGTGTACCGGCGATGAATATTACGTTAGGGCTAAATTCAAACAAATTGCCCACGGGCGATCAGCTGGTTACCAGGTATTTTCAGGAGAAACAATTTTTCAAGTTAGGCATTATATAGAGCGACATTTTAGAAAGTGACAATCCGAGAAGGTTATGTGGTATTTTGCTGACTGGGGAATTTTAATACTGCTACTATTCATTCCGGGACTCTGGATCTGGTATAAGAAACGGGGACAACGGCGTGAAGCTACGATCCGGTATTCATCTATACGGGGGATCAAAGAATTGTCCGGGCATCGTCAGAAATGGAAAGCCGATGTCCTTTTTGGGCTGAAACTGGCTGGCTTGGCACTGCTTTTCCTGGCGCTTGCCCGTCCACAGAAAGGGGACACTATTCGGGAGTTCAGCACCGAAGGGATTGATATTATGATGGTGCTGGATATTTCCAGTTCCATGCGGGCAATCGATTTTCAACCGAACAGATTAGAAGCAGCCAAATCAGTAGCGCGGGAATTCATTGAAGGACGACAGGCGGACCGGATCGGTCTGGTGGTTTTTGCGGCAGAGAGTTTTTTACAATGTCCCCTGACGATTGACTATGGTGTTTTAAAAGAGTTGTTGCATCAGGTGGATATCATCGAGGAGAAATACGATGGAACGGCTATCGGGATAGCAATTGCCAACGGGGTGAACCGCCTGCGGGACAGTACAACGAAAAGTAAAATCATGATCTTGCTTTCTGACGGTCGCAATAACGCCGGAGAATTAGATCCTGGAACCGCCGCGGAAATGGCGGAATCCTTCAGAATAAAGATCTATACCATCGGCGCCGGAAAACTGGGACAGGCGCCCTATCCGGTACAGCTTCCCGGTGGACGCATCCAGCATCGCTTAATTGATGTGGAGATCGATGAGGATGTGTTAAAAGGAATTTCATCAACTACGGGCGGGAAATATTTCCGGGCAACCGACGAAGCTCATTTATCCTCAATTTATGATGAGATCAGCGAGATGGAAAAAACCGAGGTCAAGGTCAAAGAATATATAAATTACCTTGATCTTTACCCGGTCTTTTTATTGCCCGGTTTTTTACTGATAATATTGAGTTGTGTTTTGGAAATGGCAGTCTGGAGGAAAATGCCGTAATGGTTAAATTTTCTCATTTACAGTTTATCTGGTTCTTAGGATTTATCCTGGTCGTTTTTGGTATTCAACTGTATTACAGGCGGCTGCGGCGCAAAGCGCTGTCTCAGTTTGCGGGTAGTGGTTTAGCGGAAAAATTGTTGGATAATACGCGTGTTTCAATACAACGAACCAAACAGCGCCTGATCTTAGGGGCTCTTATTTTTATTGGCATCGCCCTGATCGGACCCAAAGTGGGGAAAAAACTCACCGAAGTAAAACGCAAAGGCGTCGACATTATTATTGCCTTTGATACATCGATAAGCATGAATGCCGAAGATGTAAAGCCAAACCGATTAATGCGGGCAAAGTACGAATCAGGTAAATTCATTAACAGGCTGCGGGGAGACCGCATCGGGCTGGTCGCCTTTGCCGGGATCAGTTATCTACAATGTCCATTAACCATGGACTACAGCGCCGCTAAGTTATTTCTCGACGTCATCGACGCCGGCGTTATCGGAACTCAGGGCACTGCCATTGCCGATGCCCTTGAGACCTCGCTCAAAGCATTTAAATCCAGGGAAAAGAAACATAAAGTGATTGTGGTTATTTCCGATGGTGAAGATCATGAAGGCGATATTCCGGCAGTGATGGAAAAAGTAAAGGAACAGGGTGCAGTCATTTATTCGGTGGGCGTCGGGACCTTGACAGGTTCACCGATTCCTGTTAAAAATCAGAGTGGGTCGGAGTTTGAATTTAAACGGGACCGTTCAGGCAGAGTGGTAACCTCCGCACTTGAGGAAAAGACTTTGCGGGAAATCGCCACGCTATCCGGTGGAACCTATTTTAATCTCCGCAGCGATGCCGACGTATTTGAGAAACTATACAATGAGATACTTAAAATGGAGCAAAAAGAAATCCGCTCGCATGAATACAGCGATTATCAGGAACGCTATCAACTCTTTCTGATAATTGGCATAATTCTTCTTGTTATTAATCTGACGATTGCTGAGAAACGCAAAGAAAGAGCCGGGGGAGAGTGATTAGATCATGAGAGGAGTAAAATGCGTCATTAGCATACTATTGTTATGCTGTATTCCGGCTTTGGCAAAGGACAACGCTCAGAAACTGTACGAGTCCGGGCAGTATGATGAAGCAATTAATAAATATAATCGTATTTTAATTGAACATCCGGACTGGGAAGAAGTCCATTTTGGAAAAGGGAGCGCATTGTATAAGTCGGAAAAGATTGATGAAGCCATGCGGGAATTTGAATTGGCGATTTCCAGCAAAGATCCGTTGCAAAAATCCGCTGTGTATTACAATATGGGTAATGCCTTGATTAAGTCTGAAAGGTTGGAGGAAAGTCTTAGATTTTATAAACGCGCACTGGAATTAAATCCCCAAGATTACGATGCTAAACACAATTTTGAACTGGTGCGCCAGATGATGCAGCAGCAGAATCAGAACCAGTCGCAACAACAGGATCAGAACGGTAAAAAGGACCAGCAAAAGCAGCAGAAGAACGATCAGCAGGATAAAAAAGAAAAACAGGAACAGCAACAGAGCCAGCCTCAGCAAACACCCCAGAAACAACGACAGGGACGACAGAAAAGTCAGGAAGAAGCCGCCCAGGTTCTGGATGCCTTGAAAGATGATGAGAAAAAAATGATGCAGGAACGTATGAAAACCAAGTATTCGGGCATTAAAAAAGAAAAAGATTGGTAAATTTGACCGTGATGAAATTAGCAATATGATGGATGATATACTAAATTGCCTCACCAGAGGTTTCCTTGAAACAAAAGAATTGTCCTAAAATTAAAGTTTGTAACCTTCCCTCTTTCCTCCGGCAGCTGCCGGAAGGGGATTGCTCCACCAGGAGTCTCTGTGAGAAAGGAGTGGTTAATTTATTTTCAAAATCAGAGAACATTGATACATAAAACAAAACTTTTAGAAATTGTTGTAATAATGCTGCTTGCGCAGGCCAATCTGCTTCTGGCGAAGGATATCAGCGTAAGCGCCAGTGTGGATCGGAATAGCATCCATCTGGATGATGTGATCACATTTTCGATCAAAATCGAAGGGACGCGTGACTTTCCCGCGGTCCCCTCGCCCCAAAGCGATGGTTTTGTGATCATCTCAGGGCCATCGCAATCCAGTAATATCCAAATCATCAATGGGGAAATGAGCGCTTCGAAGACAATTCAATGGCGCCTGGCGCCAACAAAGACCGGGAAACAGGAGATCAAACCTATTTCAATAAAATATCGCCGTAAAAATTATCAGACAAAAGCGGTTTCTGTTATGGTGATGGATCCCAAGACTACAACGCCTGCGCCACAAACCGGAAATATTCCGACACCGCGGACTCAAGCGTCCCGGCGAACCGAAAGCAGTCAGTATAATATCTTCCTGAAGGCAGACGTTTCAAAAACGACACTTTATAAAGGCGAGGAACTGATCGTATCCTTTGATCTCTATTTTCAAAATGTCCGTAATTTTGCGACCCAGAAATTACCTGATGCCAGAGGATTTTGGACCGAACAATTTCCGGAAAAACGGAATCCCACCATAGAATCTGTAGTACTGAACGGCATTGCTTATAAGAGGTCAACGTTACGACGCCTGGCGCTGTTTCCCACAACGACAGGCGACCTGGTAATTGACCCAATGGTTATCAATTGTGAGATTGTTGTGCCAAGTCAACGTCGCCGCTCGGTTTTTGACGATTTTTTTGATGATCCATTTTTTCGCGATCCGTTTTTTAGCAGCACAAAGACTGTGGAAGTTAGTTCCGAACCGGTATCGGTTCATGTCAAGGATCTGCCCGTCGCCGGGAAACCGGCAGGATTTAGCGGAGCCGTCGGAAACTTTGTGATAGAAAGCGTTATCGACACCCTTCAAACAAAACAGGATCAGGCGCTGACGCTGCGCTATAAGATATCCGGTTCGGGTAATATAAACGCTGTGAAATTACCGCCCTTGAAACTTCCGGCAAATGTGGAAATATTTGAACCGAAGATTGAGCGCACTATTAATAATAAAGGTAAATCCATTCGCGGAAGTGTTTCATATGAATACGTTCTCATTACCCGTAGCAGCGGTCGTTTAAGAATTCCGTCACTGAACTATGTTTATTTTGATCCAATTGTAAAACGTTATCAGTCCAGTAACGCAACGGGTTTCAATATCGATGTTAAACCGCTTGACCAGGGGCTTGCGGCTCATAATGCCGGTTTTAGTAAAGAAGAGGTGTTCTTATTGGGGAGTGATATCCGCTTTATTATCCGGGATAATCCGAACTGGCAACGTCTTGGATCAACCGTGTTCACCCGATTCTGGTTCTGGTTTATTAATATTCTGTCTCTGCTTGTCATTACCGGCAGTATCCTGTTCCGCTGGTGGGTGGATAAACTGGAAACCAATAGTCTGTTTGCCCGGAAACGCCGGGCATTATCCGGAGCGTTAACAATTTTAAAGGACGTTGAAAAAGACATTGCCGTGCATGAATTGGATGATGTTTGCAACAAACTGGATCGAGGGCTGACGGGATTTGTTTCCGATAGATCAGGTATGCCGTCATCGGGAATCGGTCCCAAAGAGATTCATAGGGCATTAATTGATAATAACGTTGATATAGTTCTTACAGAATCGGTGGATAACCTTCTTAAGGAGCTCGAGCAGTACCGGTTTTTGCCCGGTGAACTAAGCGATAAGGATTATCGACGTTTATTAGATACAGCTAATGAGATAATCGGAAGATTAAGCAAGGTCATATAACATGCCAAAATCTTTAATCATCTTATTTATTCTGATAGTCATGCTGTCCGCTGGGATGTCGGCTCAGAGTTCGGTTGATTTTTACTATCAAAAAGGTAATGAATATTACTTCGAGGAAAATTATGTTGAGGCAATCCGGCAGTATGAAGTCGTTATTAGTAATGGTTATGAAAGCAGTGAACTTTACTATAATCTTGGGAACGCTTATTATCGAACCGGTCAATTAGGAAAAGCGATTCTCTATTATGAGCGGGCTTTAAAGAAGAGTCCCAAGGATAAAAATATTCTATTTAATTTGAGATTAGCGAATTTGAGAGTAAAAGACCGGATCGATATTCCACTGGAGTTTTTCATTTTTCGCTGGAATCGAAACCTTGTCCAGCTATTATCCATGAACGCCTGGGCCTGGATTATGACCCTTTTGTTTTTGACAGCAAGTGTCCTGCTCGCTGTGCGCTTGATTATAAATATCGGTATATTCAGGCGTCCCGCTCGAATGGTCAGCACAATTTTATTTATCTGCGCCGCAATGATTCTCTGCCCGCTCGTTCAGCGATTCCAGATGGAACAATCCCACTCTTACGGGATAATACTTCAGTCCAGTACCAAAAGCCTGGCGGCGCCCCAGGAGGGCAGTACCGAGTTATTCATTGTTCACGAGGGGACCAAAGTCCAGGTATTGGATAGGGACGGAGATTGGAGTAAGGTAGAATTGATCGATGGCAAACAGGGCTGGATACTCTCATCCGAGCTGGAAATAATTTAAGATCGAAAGGATGGTCTTCTCTTTTTAAATATGCCGAATATTTTGTATATTTCAGGCAGCTAATAGTATGATGATGAAAAAACGACTTTTTGGATTACTGATAATATGTCTCTTAAGTTCTCTTTTTGCTCAGAATCCTATGGCAGAGCAGGATGAGAGTTTCGACCCCATGGATTTGTATGAACCGTCATTGCCGATCCTGGACGGATCACTGATTTACGAGATAATTACGGATATAAAAGAACCGTCAGCAAGCGATCGAATCGGACAGGATACTCTCAGGGTGGTGGAAAAAATAGGTTGGAAAGTTCAGCTGTTCTCTACCACCGACTTTTATCGGGCGGATACCGTGTACTTTCAGGCGATTGATGATTTTATCGAACAGGACGTCGTAAAAGTATTTAATTCACCCTACTATAAAATCAGGCTTGGGAACTGTATCACGAGGGAAGAAGCGGAAGACCTGCTGGGCCGGGCCCTGGATTTAAAATACCGTGACGCCTGGATCATCCGCACAGCGGTGAAAACGGAAGAACGATTGATTTTTTATTAAGTCTAAAGATATATTGCATAGATTAAGCGAGGTAATTTATGTCAGGTCACTCAAAGTGGAGTACCATAAAGCGGAAAAAAGGCGCTCAAGACGCCAAACGCGGTAAAATATTTACCAAACTCATAAAGGAAATCCAGGTGGCGGCCAAAATGAGTGGCGGCGATGAAAGCGCCAATCCCCGCCTGCGGTCCGCGATCCAGGTTGCCAGGGTTGCCAATATGCCATCAGCCAATATTGAGAAGGCGATTAAGAAGGGAACCGGAGAACTCGAAGGCGTGAATTATGAAGAGGTTAGTTATGAGGCGTATGGACCCGGCGGGATTGCCATCTATATGGAAGCCATGACGGATAATAAGAAACGCACCGTATCTGAAATTCGTCATCTGCTGACCAAGCATGATGGGCATTTAGCAACCAATGGCAGCGTGGCCTGGATGTTTGAGAAAAAGGGGATCATTATGGTGGATAAGAGTAGCACCAATGAGGACGATCTTCTGATGGTGGCGATCGAAGCCGGCGCTAATGATATCCTTGAAGAAGATGATATTTATGAAGTTGATATGGAACCCTCGGCATTTGATGATGTAAAAAACGCACTTGAGAGCAGCAATATTCAACCCCTGGAAGCCGCAATTCAAATGATCCCGAAAAACGTTGTTAAAGCCGATGAAAAATTAGCGTCGAAAATATTGAATTTAATGGAAGTTTTGGAAGATCACGATGATATTCAAAATGTCTATACCAACGTTGATATTGACGAAGAGATCATAAATCCCGCTAAGGCGGGACAGGAAAATACTTAATGCATTCCGAGATCCGAGTGATCGGACTGGATCATGGGATTCATCATACGGGATACGGCATATTGATTAAAAAACAAACTAAAATTAGTTGTCTGGACTGGGGAACTATTGATACATCGCCCAAGATGGTGTTTCCAAAACGGCTTCAGAAAATCTATGAAGAGTTGCTGGAGATTATAAGGCGCTGGAATCCCACGATCATGGCGATTGAAGCAGCCATTTATGCCCAAAATATCAAGACGGCGCTTTTAATGGGACATGCCCGGGCTTGCGCAATTCTCGCCGGCGCCAATTCTGATCTTGAAATTTTTGAGTATTCACCTAAGAAAATCAAATCTGCCGTTGTGGGCAATGGCGCCGCTTCAAAGGAACAGGTCAGGTTTATGATCACCCGGCTTTTAAATATACATGATAAAAATATCCCTTTTGATGCATCGGACGCTCTGGCGGCGGGATTCTGTCACTTAAATCAAATGCCCCGACAAGTCGGGGTGAGGTAATACATGTTTGCCTATTTAGATGGTATTGTTACTTATAAAGATCCGACATTGCTGCTGCTGGATGTTCATGGCGTCGGCTATGAAGTGTTGATACCTCTGTCCACCTTTGAGCGCCTCCCTCGTTTGAATGAACGCATCAAACTGCTGATTCATTATCAGGTACGCGAAGATGCCCAAACCCTGTATGGATTCTATTCTCAGGAGGAAAAAGACCTGTTCCTGAAATTAATCAATATATCCGGTATCGGACCGAAAATGGCGATCACCATATTGAGTGGCGCCAGCCCGGCGCAGTTCAAGAATCGCATTATAGCGGGAGATGTTAAAGCGTTAACTCTGATCCCCGGTATCGGGTTGAAAACAGCCAAACGGATTATTGTGGAGCTACGTGAAAAAATGGTTGGCGCCGATGACAATGTTCCCGAGGATTTAGATGCGATTTTTCAAACGGGCGTTAGTGATGAAGCTCTTAAAGCGCTATTGTCTCTCGGATATAAACGGTCGGAAGCCTATAATGCGCTGAAACGCGCTTCCAAAGAATTAGGCAGTGATGCAGCGGTGGAAAAGATTTTAAAAGTTGCCCTGAATAAAATGTAAATGAGGATTACATATGGAATCGACAACAAAAAAAACTCCCTTTTATAACAAGCATGTTGCCCTGGGAGCCAAACTTGTTCCCTTTGCGGGATATCTGATGCCGGTTCAGTTTACGGGTATTATGGAGGAGCATCGCGCCGTACGCAATGCGGTAGGTGTTTTTGATGTGACCCATATGGGGGAGTTCATTGTTCGCGGTCTCAATGCGGAAGCCTTTTTAAGTAAAATTACGGTTAATGATGTTTCCAGACTGGAAATCGGTCAGGTGCAATATTCGGCAATGTGCTATGCCGACGGCGGGATTGTTGATGATCTGTTAGTATACCGTTTTGCCGATCATTATATGATGGTTGTCAATTCGTCCAATATTCAAAAAGACTTTGAATGGACGCAAAAGAATCTGATGGACGGCGTCGATTTGACCAATATTTCGGATGACATGGCGCTTCTGGCGGTTCAGGGTCCTAAATGTTTTGACCTATTGCGGAAATTAACCGATGAGCCGCTGCATAATATTTCCTATTATCATTTTACCGAAGGCGAACTCGCCGGAAAAGATATGATCATCTCCCGGACCGGGTATACCGGCGAGAAAGGCTTTGAACTGTATCATGATCCGTCATATAGCACGGAGCTCTGGGACGCACTGTTTAAGGCGGGACGTGAATACGGCATTCAGGCGATCGGTCTGGGAGCCCGGGATACCCTGCGACTGGAAATGAAATACTGTCTCTATGGCAACGAAATCGACCAAACCACCAATCCACTTGAAGCAGGTTTGGGTTGGATCACCAACTTTAATAAGGGCGCTTATATCGGCAAGGCTGCACTTGTCAAGATCAAGGAAGCCGGTCTGAAACGCAAGCTCGTTGCATTTGAAATGGAAGATAAAGGAATTCCTCGTCATGGTTATCCCATCGTCGTTAATGATAAAGAAGTAGGTATTGTGACCAGCGGAACTCAATCACCCTCCTTAAATGTAGGGATTGGTTTGGGATATCTCGCCAGGGAATACACGAAAACAGGAACAGAAATAGTTATAGATATAAGGGGACGAAAACTGAAGGCGACTGTGGTAAAACCGCCCTTCGTGCCTTCACGAACACTATGAGCGCTAAACGTCAGGAGATAACCGGTCTTTTATTAATCGGGTTGGGAATATTAATATTCCTGAGCCTCATTTCGTACAATTCTCTGGAAGAACCGACTATCTCTAAAAATGTTGTTATCGGCAACTGGATGGGTATTCTGGGAGTATTTATTTCCCACTATATGATTAAATACACTATCGGCGCCGCAGCATTTATATTTCCGGTACTGCTCGTGTTGTGGGGTTGGTGGATTTTTGCTCGGCGAAATTTCAACATGTTAATCCGTTTTACTATATATGTTTGCCTGCTGTCGCTCCTGGCGTCTGTAGCGCTGGCGTTACCGGCGGTTAAACAACGAATTATTGGATCCATCGGTTTTCGTTACAGCGGTTATGTCGGCGGAGTCATCGCTAAAACATTTGTGGATTTTCTGGGATTTTATGGCACGGCGTTTTTCCTGGGACTGTTAGCTCTGGTCACTATCAGAGGTTATTTTTCATGGAGTTTTTACGGTCCCTTTGATAAGCTACTGAATCGTAATGCCGAAAAACGGGAGCGAGTTAAAGAGCATAAAACTAAACCGCATCCGGATAAAAAATCCAAAAGGAAAAAATTCCTGGGAAAACCGGAGAAAATTCCTGCCGTTCTGGAACCGTTGAAAGAAGAAATCACGATTTCACAGGAAGATATCGACCGTCCCTTGGAACCGCCTAAACCAATACCTGCCAAAAAGAAAAAACCGGCAACTCCTGACTTTACGATCGATGAAGCCATTGGCAATGGCGATATCGAACATGTTGACACATTGCAGGAAAAGGTCCCCAGGCGGGAATACATTTTGCCGACTCTGGATTATCTGAACCTGCCGGAAGATTCTCCGCAAGTGAGCAGGGAAGAGATGCTGGAAAATGCCCGGTTGCTGGAGAATTCTCTGGAGACCTTTGGTGTCAAGGGTCGTGTTGTCCATGTGTCCCCGGGTCCGGTGATAACCCGTTATGAGATTGAGCCCGCATCGGGTGTCCGGGTCAGCCGGATTGCCGGTCTGGCGGATGACCTGGCGCGAATTCTTCAGGCCAAGCGGATCCGCATTGTAGCTCCTATACCCGGGAAGTCGGTGGTTGGGATTGAGATTCCAAACCGCCATCCCTCGATAGTTTATTTACAGAGCATTGTGGGCTCGAAACTGTTCGCCGATGCCGACTCGAAATTGACCATCGCATTGGGTAAAACCACTTCCGGTGAGGTGAGTACCCTGGATTTGGCAAAAATGCCTCACCTGTTAATTGCAGGCGCCACGGGTTCCGGGAAAAGCGTCTGCATCAATACAATTATTGCCAGCATTTTATACCGGGCAAAACCGGATGAAGTAAAATTTGTACTGATAGATCCCAAGAAACTGGAATTATCGGTGTTTCGCGACCTGGAAAAATACCATTTGATAACGTCTGAAGATCTTGATGAATATGTCATCACCAGACCGGATAATGCCATTGTCGCATTGCGGTCAATAGAGGCGGAAATGGAGCGCCGCTATGATATACTGGCTGGCGCAACTGTTCGCAATATCGGGGAATACAACAGTAAGGTAAGTAATGGTGATCTCGAAAAAGAGTATCTGCCCTATATTGTTGTGATCATCGATGAGCTGGCGGATTTGATGATGACCTCTGCCAAGGAGGTGGAGGAACCGATCACACGCCTGGCACAGATGTCAAGAGCCGTGGGTGTTCACCTGATCATCGCGACACAACGTCCCTCGGTAAATGTGATTACCGGTGTGATAAAAGCCAATTTCCCGGCGAGAATTGCCTTCCAGGTGGCGTCAAAAGTTGATTCCCGCACTATCCTGGATATAAATGGCGCGGAAAAGCTCCTGGGGCGTGGTGATATGTTGATTACAACACCGCAAAATCCGGAACCGGTGCGTCTTCACAGCGCCTATATTTCGCTGGATGAACTGAAAAAAATCCTGGGACATATTCGGAAACAGCCCAAATCGGGAGAAGTGGAATTACCATCTGTTAAGGATGAACAATCCGATAAGTTCAATGGTTTGTTAAATGGCGAACGGGATGCCCTGTTTTATGAGGCGCTGCGATTAGTGGTTACTCATCAGCAGGGATCGATTTCGCTGCTGCAACGCCGGCTGAAAATTGGTTATTCCCGGGCAGCCCGTCTGATTGATGAACTGGAAGCAGCCGGAATTGTAGGTCCCTTTACCGGGAGTAAAGCCCGTAATGTTCTGGTTGATGAAACCTATCTGGAAGATATCGATACGGACCAGTTCGATTAACGAACCAAGTCGGTCACAGTGAGAAATATCACAAAAGATAGTTACGCGATAAAGTACATTTGGAAGTTATTTTAACAATGATCAAAAAATCTGTAATCCTGATCTGTAATATTATGCTTATATTTTTATTTAACCATAATCTGCCGGCAGGAGATACGCAGCTTGATCGACGACGATTAAGCGATATGTCACACCATTATCTGTCCTGCGCGCCCTTTGCTTTAGATTTTGAGATTATTCAATATATCGACGAGGAAAATTATCAGCCGCTTATCGGAACGTTCTATATGACCGGCAGGGACAGTTTTCGAGCCGATATTATGGACCAGGAAATAATCTATGACGGCGATTGGCTGTGGAGCTGGGATAAAGAGACCGATCAGGTGATTGTCGAGCCGCTGGATACTCAATCCAGTCTGAAATTTATTTTTGATATGTTGCGGGGGAACTGGGAATCCTTTATTGTGAAATCGGTGACGCCATCGCAAAAAGACAGCGCTTTAACACTTGAATTAATGACGGCTGATGAGAATTCATTTTTAAAAACGATAAATCTTAATATGAATCCAATAACGCACAACATTTTATCTGCATTTTACATCGATTTTAAAAATGGAAAAACGGAAATCCGGTTTACAAAACCGCAGACCATCGATGAAAAAGCAGCCAGACAACTGTTTGATATACGACGATTTGAATCCGGGGAACTTATTGACTTGCGACCATAATTATGAATGAAAAACCAAGATCCAGGCGGCGCTTTATCAATTACAAAACCTTGATAGGACTTGCGATCAGCGTTCTGGGGCTGTATCTGGGATTCAGAAAATTTGATTCCCGGGAATTCTTCACGTCGCTGAAAGAGACTAATCTGTTTCTGTTCTTTCTGTCGATGCTTGTTATGATTTTTTCCATATACTTAAGATCGATTCGCTGGAAATATCTGGTGCTCCCGTTAAAAAAGGTTCCGCTGAAGGAACTGTTCGGTTCAATGATGATCTGTTATTTTGGGAATAATGTTTTTCCTTTACGGGCCGGAGAGTTACTGCGGGCATATTCATTACATAAAGTAACCCGGTTGTCGACTATTTCAATTTTTGGGACTGTGGTGGTCGAACGCATCCTGGATATGGTCGTATTCATGATCATTTTGCTTGTATCCGCAGTTATCTTTCCCGCAATGCCGGTATGGGTAAAATGGAGTGGAGCAGCTGCAGGAGCAGGATTAATAATGATCGCGGTATTATATGTCGTATACCAGCGCAGACGTGAGCCAATCAAGCAGTACCTGAATAGCAAATTACATCGCTTTTCGCATACTAAAATATTACAGCCAGTACGTCATTTTTTAAAAGGTATCAGGACTTTACGGAATACGCCGCATCTGGGAATAATTTCGGTACTTTCCGTTATAATATGGTTGGTCGCCATTTTTGAATATTGGCTGATTGGAAGTTCGCTGCGTGTATTTTTCAGCATTCAAAATCTTTTGTTGATTTTTTTCGTAACTTCTGCTATTATATCCGTGCCCTCGGCGCCCGGATATGTGGGAACCTATCATGCGGGTGCGATCGGAATTTTGGTGTATCTGGGATATGAATTAAGTCAGGCACAGGTGATAGCGGTTATTTTGCATGCGGTTGGATTTTTGTCTTTAACATCGATTGGATTTATTTATTTTATTAAATATCATATCCATGTGAGAGATACGTCACTGAAAGAAGTTCAAATTGAAAACGATTATTAAGGTGGTTTGATGGAAGGAATGAACGGACAAGGACAAAGTGATTTTCAGGAAAAGGAGGTATCCTTACAGGATTACCTGCGAATAATATATAGAGGACGCTGGATTATTCTTATTTCCTTTTTACTGATTATGGCGGCGACCGTCTATTTCACATTTACATCGCCGCCGGTATATGAGTCCTCC
>JADHWC010000082.1 GCA_016783665.1 Fidelibacterota bacterium
TCTCGTCGGGTCAGTTACAGGTTCAATAATCTGGAATATTATTGACCAGGCCTATTTTATCGCCGCTACAAAATATTTCTTCCTGTTTTCGCGTTATTCCAGAGGAGCGTTGAAAAATTTAGCCCGTAAAATCGATGTTGATAATATTGATCGAGTCGGATATTATCTGAAAGAAGTATCGGCAAAATACCCTGACCCCATTGATCTCCTGATGCAGCTTTAAGACATTAATTACGGATGAAAATCTAATCCTCCGGAAACTTTTCCCAAATAATTTCCGTTTCATAGCAATTTTCCTCAATGAAACCTCCTCCCCAAAGGAATTATACGAACGAGGCAAAAGTTTTATCTATTGAAACAATGTTCTTTGATTTTGCAAATATATTAACAGTTCTGACACATAATACTAAATCATTGTCGTTGGATTAAAAGGATTAGGAAAATTCTGAAAAAGTAAATATTTGTCGGGCATGAAGTTAGCCACATCAAGACCGATATTGAGAATCAACTACAGATAAACGAGAATATTCAGGAACGGAATATCTTGATTATTTCCCTGTAAGCCAGCTAAACGAAAATATTCCGGTGATCGGTCGACATTGACGACCAGTTTTGCATCCATCGGCGCCTGCCGCGCTTATTACAGTAACGCGCGGTTATCTTTTGGTATTGCTTTGCGAATGATCACTTTTAATTTTCGGCTGGTTCTTCCTCTTGCTTTTCCTGTGGAACCATCGCTATTTTATACTGGATATAGACGATCAGCAAGTATGCAAACGTACGCATTATAAGCAAGACCTCGGTTAGCGAATCGTGCAAACCTAACAGATTTGCAAAATGCGAGAGTCCGAAAAGTCCAAAGGCAATTCCAACTAATAACGGCATTAATCTTTGACCACGCGTATAAGCCCGAATACCAAGGACGAGAATGAGAACACACAGCAACAAATTCATCGCATAGATTGGATCCCATGTCAGTGACATAATTTAACCCTCCTTTAAAATGATTGTTTCATATTAGATTAATTTTAGAGCAGAGAACAATAAAATGCAAGTATAAAGAAAATCTTTTTCACCTCATATAAAAAACATGTCGCACAGGAAAGGGTTTTTTATCATATATTCAATATTTCTTTAATGCAGCAATATCATCTTCCGGGTCTTGACATACTGCTTCTGCGGTGATTTTGCCACCATCCGGAAAAAGTACATTCCGCTAGGCATAGGAATTCCGTTATTGTTCGTTCCGTCCCAATATACCCGGTAGAACTTCGACGGCTGATTTTTATTTACCAGCGTTTTCACTTCATTCCCAAGAAAATCAAATATCTTAATTTCCACCATACTCTGCCCCGGAACATGGTACTGGATTATCGTATTAGGGTTAAAGGGATTGGGATAATTCTGGGTCAGTAGAAATTGATCTGGCCGAAACGAAGATGGATCAATACCCAACGCTGGCACAACATTGACATAAAATAAAATCCCACCTGCTGGCCATCTCGGATGGTTCGTCGTGATGTGCAGCGTATCATCATAAAACCCAGTAGTAAATCCAGTAAGATCCAGACGAAATGGAAGTTCAATTGTCTGATCGATCAACAACGTCTCATTTGTTATATCACAAAAAACAAGATATTCCTTGGTAAAGATATTCAATTCAAGATCAACATTACCGGTATTGGTCACCAGAACCGTATCTTCAATAACTTGTCCCTCAAGCAGGGTCAGATCATAAGAAAAAGGTTCAAAATGTAATTCAGGTCGTTCCCAATCCACTGTAAAAACAACAGAATCTATGACCATAGGATCGAAAGTATTGCCTACCGTATCTACAAGCCAGATCCGTGTGACATGTTCCCCATCGTCAAGATTTTTAATATGCAACGTCGTGACACTAAAACACATAATGCTGGGATGGTCATCAAGATTGTATTCTATATAACCATCACCATCGGGTGGAACTTCGGGTGTAAAATTATTGACCTGAAATATTACATCTATAAAGGAGGTGTCGACAACCATCCTATTTGTCGGAAAAGTAATCACAATTTCCGGTTGTAAAACCGGCTCTGTAATCGTCACCAGAATCGGAATCTCCACCACCGGTTCGTCAGGATCATTCGAATTTACAAAGCACAATCCGGGATGGTCGCCAATATCCAGAACATGTCCGGAAATAGTCACTGTAATCACTACCGAATCACCGGGCGCCATTATCCCAGGATTACGTGGATATGGATTCAACCAGTTACTTGTGAATGCATTACCAACCTGACTTATTTCTAAATTAGCCAAACCATCATTCCAAATAACAAATGTCGTTGTATCAATTTGTCCCACTCCTACAGTCACATGAATGGAATCCGGGACCACCGTTATTTCCGGCTCTCCTTGAAAGAGATATCCCGGCGTAGGATAATTAAGAACCTGAAAATCGATGGTGGAATTATTATTATCCATTAAAATTGCTCTATCACCTTCATGGGAATCAATATACCTTTGAACCGATTTACCTTGATAGGAATCAAATCCACCTGTTAAACCGGCATCTATTGATGAATCAAGGCGTTTGAATTCTACCTCTTCAAGATTATCCCGATAATCCACTCCATCAATTACAGTACTTTTAGGGAATTTTAGGCAATCATATTCACTGTAACCTACAGCATATGGATCGTCAACTTTTAAAATAACAAGGGCATCATTGATGACCGAATAGAGAAAATCAATACCATATTTATGGTGAATTGTTACCATATTTGTAACGTCCGGATTATCTACATCAATTTTATCAACAACATAATATTCAAAGTCCGCCTGGCTTAGATTAACACTACCGGGAACCATATTAGTATGGTCAATAGCATCTTGAGCAACAACAACAAAATCACCTGGACTAAGAGGATAATCCATACCGCTTCCCGGAAACATATATGCATGAATGGAATAGATATAATCTTCGTCAATATGACCAGAGTCAACATCCGCGATAATCAGACTGTCCAAGTATATAGTGAATTCCGAGTTGTTATAAATTTCAATAAACTGGTCGTGAAAATAATAGGGAATAAAATTTGGTGTTTGAGATGAAGGACCATTATAATATATTTCACTTATTAATAATCCTTCAACAAGTGTTCCTTGTTCCACTATATTCACCGAAATCGGAATACCGACCTGACTGTTGTTGGGATCGTTTGAATATATCCAGAGATTCGTCGCGACCTGACCTAATGCCATACCGGTTATATCCAGTGTTACAATAATAGTATCCTTTTCACCGGGCGGAATTGCCGACGTATCAGGGCTCGGAATCACCCAGGGATCATTACAGAATGCCGACCAGGTCAACAGTTCTGTGCCCGGATTGGATAAAACAATATCATATTCGGTAATACTGTTCAGTTCCATAACCGTTGAAATGGATTCCCGGGAATAGGATAAGTGTGGCCCCTGGATAGCAACATTGACATCCAGAGGAACCGTGATACTCTGCTGATCCGATACCGGATCAACCCGTACCCATTCGGAATAGGTTCCGTAATCTAGGGTGTCAGCATTAACGGTTACGATTACCGTATCCGTAGCTCCGGCAAGGACTCTGCCCCAGCCTGGCATCACACTGATATAGTCGCTGCTGGTATGAAGATAATATTCGAGCAGAGTTGTGCCGGTATTGGATATAAACAGGGTATCGGTTCCACAACCGTCCGGTTCGACCAGAACTACCATAGACTCAGGTGTAACTACCGCCTCAGCATAACCGTTAATTGTCATACTTACCGACACCTCAATCACAGCTTCATCGGGATCGGTGGATGTAATCGTAATGATATCCGAATGTGCTCCAGCCTGCATGCCTTCGGGATTCACGGTTACGTTCAGCAATGTCGATGAACTGGCGTTCAGCGTACCGGATTCTTTATCGAGGCGAATCCAGTAAGCGGAAGTTGAAGCGGTCCAATCCAGACTCAGGTTGCCAGTGTTTTCGATTGTAATATTCTCATCCAGCATCTGGGTCGGATTGACACTGAAGGTCAGTGTCGTCGGTGACACATTAATATCCGGGAAATAGATATCGCTGGTTGCCCGAACCGGATTGGAAAACTCGGATGTATTGTAGTCGGGATCGGTAGCCGTTGCCGTCACATAATAACCGGGGATAATTTCAGTGGCAAAATGCACATCGATGGTGGCTGATCCACTGGCGTCGGTTGTTACATCCGTGTATCCAATGAATTCTTGTCCCTGTCCCAGATCATTCTGATCCAGGTCATCATTGGCAAAAAATTCTATCCGGTAGCTGGTACTGGCTGAGGATTTTAACAAACCTTCAATGTGCGTATCATTCGATCCAATGCTCACATTCGAAAGTTCCGGATAATTTTGAAGATTATTGGGACCTGTATCGGTGTCAAGATTATCATTTTCATTTACACCAGTCGGGTCAAGATCAATGCCATAGCCATTGTAAAATATCTGATTTCCCAGAATCGCATTCCCGGTACCCGCAAGATTCTCACCGGATTCAGCGCCGATCCGGACGGCAATACCGCTGTTATAAGCGATGATGTTTCCATCGCCACTGGCTTCACCACCAATAAAGTTATTAGCCGCATCATTAATCAGATGAACTGCTTCATTGAGATTACCCAGGTCTGCAGCTGCTCCCTGATCCGTACCGATCCAGTTGCCCTGAACCCGGGTAGAAAAAGCGCCGTCAATGACAACCCCCCTGTACTGCCAGGAGCCGATCACATTTCCGTTATCTGGCTTCCCGATATAATTATCACTAGCTCCCTCTGATACATAGACACCGATCAATCCGGTACTCATCGGATTAACTCCGGTTTTGTCCGTACCAAAAAAGTTATTTATAATAGAATTTTGCTGTGATTGAGCGCCCTTGACTTCGATTCCCCGGTAGGTTCCCGAGCTGACATTTAAATCGACAACATTATTACCCGCATTGCGGATACTGATTCCTCCGGCTCCAACAGTATTCGCTCCTGTGGCATCCAAACCGATATAATTCCCGCGAAGCTCATTATATTCCGAGCCTTCATTAAGGATGATCTCACCGGTGATGACATTAAAATTCGCGGGATCGGTTCCACCGATAATATTGTTTGACGAATTATTTATAGTAATACCGATCGCATCACCCAAAGCGGCGCCGGTAGCGTCGGCACCCAGATAGCAGCCCTGAATTTTGCAATTGCCAAAATCATTGATCTGAACTCCCGAACCGAAGCCGTGAATCGCCAGACCTTTAATGGTTGTATTTCCGCCATACAGATTAAATCCCACCGACCCACCGGAGCCGCTGCCATCCAATTCAATTTTAATAACGGCGTTATTTCCTTCATTCAGGGCATTCGTATTTGCGCTGGCGCCGGGTTGACTAAAACCGTCAATAATAATCGGACGCGGAGGTTCCGGTAAAAAGTAACCCACATCAATAACATGCGATCCGTCGCCGGGAATGTCAAAATTAATCGTAAAAACATAATCGGGATCGGGGCTTGCCATGGCTTCCAGCATAGCAGATCGCAAAGTCACTTCAGGCTCATCATCAGAATTCGTCCCGCCGGTATGAGCAGTACCGTCACCGATATTTTTACTTTCGCCATCTCCGGTTGAATTGACAGTAAATGATGATACAATATTCTCATTAAACCTTACCGGTACCCGAACCAGATCGCGATCGTAAGCACCGGAATTCCACCTGGTAAAATAGAGGTACGCATTGCGTCCGGGACGCTGATAATTACGGGTTGTATCGCTGTGGTCAATAACCGCCGGATAATAAATACCACCAACTTCCCAGCCGGTTTTTGGTGATTCGTACACTAATATCGGTGAACTCCAGTTAATTAAATCTTCGGACAGTGAATAATAAAATCCATGTATAGTTACATTGGTATTGATATTTCTTTTATTATGAAATCCGACCACCATGAATTTATTCAAATAGGTGTTATAGGTCAGGCTTTCGCACATTTTTCCAATGTTCGATTGCGATACCGGTGTTAAAAAATGATCATCCGGATTTGTCACGGTTTCATTGTAGGGATCGACAAATTGTACATTAAATCCCTCTCCATCCCAGCCGCGCCAGCTATCGGGATCGTCCAGCATCTGTGTACGAATAACACCTACACCCCAATCCTGCACCGGATTAATATTCGGATACTTTTCGAGATGAACCATCACATAGTAATATCCGTCGTTGGGATTATAAACCGGCCGGCTGCCGCCAAAGATTCCCATAGGATATCCAGCACTATATTGATAGGGAATTCCGGCAACGAAATGATTCGGCGGTGTATCATGGGTATAAGTCCGCCCGGTATCATTGGAAACCGCGAAAGTCAGTGTGTTATACCAGGACCATTGCCAGTTGGCATCGCCTTCAGGTTTATATTCGTTATGAACAATAGAGTACACCGTTTTACCGTCTGGAGTATAGACCCCGGCTAACCATTCCTGATTGTTATACGATCCTGCCGAACTACTATTATGAGAAGTAAAGACCGGTCCGTTGGAGCAATCTCTGACCAATGAATTAAAATCGTCTCCAATCATCCGGTAGGCAATTTTATGGGAAGCGATTAGCTGAATTTTACCGTCAATATCCCTAAAGGCTTGCGCTGTCCCGTCGGGAATGTCTTCGGTGTCACAGGCATCGGCTGAATAATCGAAAACTATCTCTTCGCTGCCGGTTATTTCCACTTCTCCCGGATATTGTACCTGGGCAAAAACCGGAACTACAATAATCGCAAAAACAACACTGATTATGAAATGTAAACTTTTCATATTTTTATTTTCCCTTTAATTCGTTTTGTATCATTGTACTTTTATTATCGGTTAATAAGATAAAATATATAACAATAAAGATATGTGAGATCAATCAATTATGATGAACTCCGATTAATAATTCGAGAATGTTATGTTTTCGACGAAAACCTTCTGGAATTCCATATCCGCCGCCAGAGAAATATGTTCAGTCTTATCAATTATACTATGATAATTCACTGGGTCGAATAACGCCATTTTCGCTCCCCGCAATGCAGTATTTCCCGCTTGTACCATCTTTTGATGATCGAAATCAAGCAGTCCGATTTTCAAGGCGTTCTCGACATTGATATAATTGCCAAAAGCGCCGGCTATATGGACTTTTCCAATATCATTTTTTAAGATTCCCAGACGTTGAACCAAAATATCAAATCCGGCGGCAATCGCTCCTTTGGCTAATTGCAATTCCCGAACATCCTGTTGCGTGATTCTGACTTGATCGCTGATTTTAATCGCCGAATCCGGTTGTTTAATTTTTCCAGTTCCATCAATTAATCCTAAATCAAGGCTGCACGCGACAGCATCCACCAGACCGCTGCCGCAAATACCCTTCGCAGATCCGCCGCCGATAATGTGGCTGATCATCCGGCGGTTTTCAAGCGTTACTCTGGAAATGGCTCCCGTTGTGGCGCGCATTCCCATGGATATTTTGGCGCCTTCAAATGCCGGACCGGCGGCGGTCGAGGCGCAAAGGATCCTGGCCCGGTTTCCCACAACAACCTCACCGTTCGTTCCAAGATCAACCAGCGCCATCATTTTATCGCTCTGATGGATTCCGGCAGCGATAATACCGGCAAGAATATCGCTTCCTACAAAACCACCGAGACATTGTAAAAACTCAATCTTTGGATTTCCCGGTATCTGCCACCCGATATCAGCAGAGTTCCATGAAAATTGTCCGTCATTTTCCGTTTCAAACGGCACTCTTGATAACGGTGTAATATCCACTCCGCAAAAGAGATGATGCATTGCCGTATTACCAACAATTACTACCCGGTCAACCTGTGGTTCAACCGGGACCATATCACCTGTCAATTCCTGAATCATGTCTAACAATTGATCACGGATCAACTGCCTGAGACGCCGAGCTCCGTCATCTGTCAGCGCATAGTCGATCCGGCTCATAATATCGGCGCCATACTTCGCCTGTGGATTCAACGCCGTTCGGACTCCCGTTACATTCCCGCTGCCCAGATCGATCAATTGAACCACCAGGGTCGTAGTGCCCAGATCAACTGCTACGCCGTAACCTTCCAGGCCGGAAATTTTTATACGGGAATCATCAGACAGAATTGCCATTTCCCACTGGGCTAACTCCAGAGTCACCGGCTCTTTGACATAACACTGACAGGCTAAACGCCAGCCGTTGGATAATTCTTCCCGGGAAAAATATCTCCTCTGAATGTCATTAATTGGTAAATCGCCGTCAATAACGCGTACCTTGCACTTTCCGCAGGTACCGTCGCCACCGCAGGGAAATTCGACTCCATGATCGAATAACACATCCTGCAGCGCGGTATGTTTTTCCACTTGGATTATTTTGCCGAGAGGTTCAAGTTTGATATCAATCATAGTCGAATAAATTTCTAATTTGAAAAGTTAATCTATTTTATAATAAAAACAATACAATGCATTTCTCATTGAAAAAGAAATCTGCTAAATTAACCGCAATAGAAAAAATCGAGGTTAATGATGCAGGGATATATTCAGGTTTACACCGGTGCTGGCAAAGGCAAAACAACGGCGGCGCTCGGGCTTGCCCTTCGTGCGGCAGGCGCCGGACTCAAGGTATTTATCGGTCAGTTTGCCAAAAGCGAACACTACAGTGAAATAATAGCAATTCGGCAATATCTGCCGAAAATCGAGGTCAGACAATACGGACGAAAATGCTTTATATATTCCCAGCCGGAACCCGAGGATATTCGTCTTGCTCAGGAAGGTTTAGCAGAAGTCAGAGAATACATCAATTCGGGAAAATACGATGTTGTTATTCTCGACGAAGCCAATATCGCCATGCATTTTAAACTGTTTTCAATTGAAGACTTGCTAAAAGTTGTCCAATCCAAACCACCGAATGTGGAACTGGTCATCACCGGTCGCAACGCTCACCCGGAACTTATAAAAGCCGCCGACCTGGTCACGGAAATGCTGGAAATTAAACATTATTATCACCAGGGTGTGGCAGCCCGCAAAGGAATCGAATCATGACAAAATTAAAAAACCAACCAGCAGTCGCTTTTCAGGGAACTCATTACGCCTTCAGTGAAATCGCCGCCCGGCAATATTTCGGATCGGAGATACAAACCATCCCCTGCCGAAGTTTCACCGATGTTTTTTCGTCAGTCCAAAACGGGAATTCTGATTTTGGTATCCTTCCGGTGGAAAATTCTCTCACCGGCAGCATTTATCAAAACCTGGATCTGTTCCTGGAATCAACGGTTTCGATCACCGGGGAAACCTCGATCCGCGTGGAGCAACATCTAATTGCCAATCCCGATGTTAAACTGGACGATATCAAAGTGGTTTATTCTCACCCGCAGGCACTGGAACAATGCCGCAACTTTCTCTCTTCCCTGCCCCACATCGAAACCATTGCCAGTTATGACACCGCCGGCAGCGTGAAAGATATTCGCGATAAACAGATACTTCACGCCGCCGCAATTGCGAGCCGACAGGCTGCCAAAGATTATGACATGGAAATCATCAGGGAAGAGATCGAAGACATCCCGGAAAACTATACTCGTTTCTATATAATTTCAAAAGCTGCTCAAACTCTTAATAATACCGATAAAACCTCTATTATCTTTTCCATGAAGAATATCCCCGGAGCCCTGTTTAAAAGCCTCAGCGTGTTTGCGCTCAGGGATATCGATCTGCTGAAAATTGAATCGCGCCCGCTGCGTGGCAAACCATGGGAGTATTT
>JADHWC010000083.1 GCA_016783665.1 Fidelibacterota bacterium
TGTACCACAAAGAACTCGATCACCTGAACCGTTGGAAAGAGCAGCGTACTGCTATCTTACAGCGTCAGTATAACTTCTTCAGCAGGTCCCTGGAAAACTGGCTGGCAGTCTCAAACCGGAAATCCGCTAATCTTCCCCACGGCAACCTGATATTCCGCAAGCAACCGCCCCATGTGGATATTCTGGATGAGAATACGGTATTGAAAACAGGTCTGTTTGTACGGATAAAGAGATTACCTGACATGACTGCTATCCTGAAACATTACAAAGCCACCGGCGAAATCCCGGACGGCTGCGACATTATTGAACCGGAACCAAAGTTCATTATTAAACTAACCCCTGGAAAGGAGCATGCCAATGTACGGTCCCAAGATCCACATCATTAACGAGATACTGGAAAAGTCCATCACTCTGGTGTAATCTGTCAGGTGCTTTAAGACCCGCTTACGGAGATAATAAACAGATTAGAGACCAAGTATAGAATATCTTGAGTTTGTTGTTCAGAGAGCAGATTTGAGAAAGCGTTTTTCATGGTGGGTTTGAGAGATTTAATATTCAATATAATTGCCTTGATCATCATAGACATAATAAACAATAGCAATGCTGGAGTCGCTGGAGCTGCCTGCCGCATTCTCGGTTTTTCTCTTTGCGATTAACAACGCTTCTTCACTGGAGTGATAATCGCCATAGATAGAATGTTCATGATCGAATTTGTCCACACAAAGAATCCGGTACTTTCCTTTAGGGGCTAGGCGATCATTAGCCGCTGATTCTCTATGTTCATCATCGAAAGGGATCATTTCTTCTCCAGCATTTGTTCAGTTAATAATATGAAATAATCGGGTGAGATTCAAATAAATTGTTAATTATGGAGTAATCTGTGGAAAAGATGAGTGTTTATTCAATATCCTTGACATACTCCGATATTTTTGCATAATTTGAACCTTGTTATTTGTTTACCATTAACGTAATTAATATTAATATGAATACCGGTAAAAATATACAAAAATCTCATGGCGAATCGTTTCGGGGACAATATCTGTTTTTAGGTTTGTATCTGGACCTCAAGAGCGGGTATCTGAGTCGGTTAAATAATATTACTCGTGGTGAAGAAAAGGATAACAGTCATTATTTTGCTTTTGAAAATATGGTGAAGCATATAAAAGAAAAAATTGAGATAGAAAAAAACAATGATTCCTCAAAAGTATCAATCAGAACATTTGAAAATGCATTTAAGAGATTTTGTGAGAACTATCAGCAACTGCTAAAAAGTCCAAATCTTAACTCAACAGTAGAATTACCGGATTATTTACTCAACTGTTATCATGAATCCAATTTCAGTAGGGCATGGTATATTAAACAGTTTGAGAATATGTTCGTTGAACATCCAAATCCCTTTACTGATGTAAATTTTGTTGAATTTGTTCAATTATTAAGAATCAATTATGAATTGACCGGTAATGAAAAATTGAAGAATTATTTAATACAACAAATGAAAAGGATGTTGTTTTCCCAAAGCAATATTAGGAAACCCAGGAAAACACAGAAATCAAATGATCCGGACGATGATTATTTTACGTTACGGTGGCCGAAAGAAACCATTTTCAATGATCAGGCGGCCTTCATATGGACGTTAAAATATTTGGAGGAAAATAAAGACAAGAAATCTACGGTTGATATATTAGCCTTTGAATATAGTGAAATGATGTCAAAAAATGAGAATGAAAAAATATATTACGAATCATTTTATAGTGTTTTTCGTCGTGAGATCTATCCAGTATACTTCTGGTTTGCGAGAATTTACTTTGGTGACACAATACCGAAAAATTTCCCTGATGTCCTCAAATGGAATCAAATACT
This sequence comes from Fidelibacterota bacterium, assembly GCA_016783665.1. Lineage (GTDB taxonomy): Bacteria > Fidelibacterota > UBA2242 > UBA2242 > UBA2242 > UBA9312. The sequence goes on from JADHWC010000083.1 coordinate 1,861, forward strand.
ATTTTGGACAATTAATAAGTTAATATCGGAAATAGCTTTTGTCCTTGGCAATTATATTGGTAAAGAAAAAAATGTTAATCCTGAAATTGTCAATAAATATGGTTTAAATAATCGAAAAGGGTTAAAAATTGATAAAATTGGTTTTTGGGGTTTGCTCGATATTATTCCGCGTTTAAAGTTTAATAATAAATCCAGGCCATTTTATACGAATATCCGGAAATAATTCAGATTAATATATAATTTAGGTACTATAATCCATAGGCGATTATATGGTCTGACTATATAATTTTCCATCGGTACATTTTGATTGATGAATGATAAAAATATCAATGAATTAATCAATTTATACAAAGATATCCATCTCCATATCGAGAATATCGAAACTATCCTGGAAAGTAAAATTCATTCTGATTTTATGACCATAAAGGAATCAGCAATATATGCACGATGCAGTGCTGCAACTATTCGGGAGATTATTCGATCAGGTCAATTGCGATATTCAAGGATTAATGAATCACCAAAATCGACAATCCTCATTAAACGAGATGATCTGAAGAAATTTATTACAAAAAGATGTCGTTAATAAAACTATAAGCAAAGGATTATGAAAAAACAATCGATTTTATCGTATCTGTATCATAGAGGTAATTGAGAATTAATTTTAGAAAAGAATAATAAATGTCCACATCCAATGATAAATAAAATTACCTCTTTGGTGTAAGTGGAAAAGCAGAGGTGTTATTATGGCAACTTTAAGGAAGATAAAAAATTTATACTATATTCGTGCCTGGATTAATGGTCGTGAAAAATGTTTCCCGACCGGTACTTCTATATGTATGGATGCTAAACGACAACTTAAAAAATTTCAGAGCATGGAAACTGAAATTAAGCAAAAAATCCGAAATGACTGGGACAATCCATCGTTAGATATCAGCAAAGCGATTAAAATGTTTTTAGCGGAAGTAAAAATTGAACGGAATCTTCGTGATAAAACAATGGAAATTTATAAAACTGCGTTGAAAATTTTTCAGGACTGTTTCAAAGGGTATGAAAAATTTGAGGATTTTAGCAAAACCGATATATCAGTTTTAGTAAGATATTTAAAGCATCGCTATGGAGATACGTCGTTAAACATGTATCTAAGAAATATTCGTTCGTTTTTTAATTATCTGTACGAAAAGGAACTTATTCCAGAGCTCCCGTTCAAAATAAAACAGATTCGCATCGATAGCGAGAAACCAAAATTTATCACCCCGGAAGATCTTGAAAAAATATATTCAAATATTCATAATCCGAAAATGCTGTCCACAATTAAAGTGTATGAGGTTACCGGTTTGCGTCTTCGGGAATTACACAACAGTATACGTGATGGAAAATATATCAAAGTGGTAAAATCCAAAGGCCGCAAAGAGCGAATTATTCCAATTCCTGAAAATTATATTAATGACTACGACACGGCTACAAACGACCCATATCGAGGCTCCAGTATTTCGCAGGCGTTTCGGCGAGCATGTGCTCAAGTGGGTATTCGAAGATCAATACATAGTATGCGCCATACCTATGCGATCAGAAAATTGATCGAGACCAATAATATAGTTTTTGTAAAGGAACTTTTAGGCCATCGGAGTGTCCAAACAACTGAAATTTACCTTAAATTCCCCAGAGAATATTTAATGGATATTTTTCAACCGAAACCAGTAATTGAAGAACCGATTAGCCACCTAACGTGTTTACCTAACTGAGATAATTAATGATGAGCATGGTTAAAATGTGGTGGTCCCCCGAAAAGGGGGACTATCATATTTTTTAGCTAGTAAACATTAATAGCGATACGGGAAAATGTTAGCAAAAAAAATGAAAAATATACACTCCGACCGGTAACTGACCGGTAACTCATAACTGACAGTACTGTAATAGGCTGATAGTCAACCGGTTACGGATGTGTAAATATGCCTTACAAGCAGGAGGTCACAAGTTCGAATCTTGTAGCGCCCACATCTTAATTACCCCATGTTGTATTTCTCCAATTTGTATAATCTAACAAATTTAAAGTAAAATATTTTTTGTGGATTGAACTGAGCCACCCGCCGGGATCGAACCGGCGACCTGCTATTTACGAAACAGCTGCTCTACCAGCTGAGCTAGGGTGGCATAGAAAAAGCGCGAAAATTTACAACATTGACTGGCATTTTGCAACGACGTTATGTTCCTGGCAGGGTTTCATTCATCACAACCCCAAAATCAATTATAGTTACAGTTCGTATAATGACGGACTACCAATATTTACTTAGGTCTTTGAGTGAGTTATCAAAGGGTAAAACGAGAAGGCAATTCGGGGAAAAGACACCATTATCCAGGAATTACAGGCGAAAATAGAAAAATTATCAAAAAGAAATCCTTGACAATCCGCTAAAGATATAAGAATTTTGCTACTGTATATTATATTGTTACTTTTTCGTTCGTAAATATTGTTTGGTTATTAAAAAAGGGGTTCCCCAGCGCATATAAATAATTGAGTGGAGATGAATTCGGATGACGGATAAATTCAATGTTAGCAAGAAAAAAACACATGCCCAGCCTTACGACTCTAAAATTTCAGAAAAGTGTAAAAAATGCTCCGGTGAAGTTGTGTATCGAAGAAAATCTTATTTTGGTAAAAAGACCTATTTCAGAATCTGTAACAGCTGCGGATGGTACGAGTTAATGGATCGTGAGTCATGGAACAGTGTTATTAACAAGAACGATTCTGCCGATAAAAAAAAGTAGAAAAACTGATTTTCATTGAACATACTCATCCTCGCGGCACTTTCTAAAGAACTGGATCCTATTCAACGGTATTTAACGCCCGCATGTCAAAACCAAAAGCACGTTCACCTGGATTTTTTTAAAATATCAATAGGCTTTAAAGAAGACCGATCGTTTATTGTAAACTATATGGCGAAGAATTCGATTCAGCTGGTCATCAACGCCGGAACCGCCGGAGCCCTGAATGATGGATTAGAAATACGGGACATCATTTTTCCGTCCAAATATATAAACAGTCGATCAAGCCAGCTTTCCGCGGGTGAACTTTGCCTCCAATTTAAAAATTCCCTATCACAAATCACTTCAAACTGGGTACGATGCTCTTTATATACAGCTGAAAACGCCATTACATCCGAATCGGAAAAACGGGCGGTAGCATTGAAGACCGGCGCTAATGCAGTCGATATGGAAGCGTTTCGGATCGCTGAGTTTTGCCGTGAATTATCAGTTCCATTTTGTTCATTGAAAGTGATTTCAGATACAGCCGATTCAGCCACAGTGTCTATATTTAATAAAAAGAATCTTGACAGTACAATTGATAAACTGAAAAATGAGTTAAAAATATTGATCGATCTGGTTTCTGATAAAACCGGAATACATGAAAAATAATGGATGATCCCGGACGCATATCGGTAATTATTCCCACCTACAACAGGGGTGCTGCACTGGAACGTGCAATCAAGTCCGTCCTGAGCCAGACATATAAAAACTATGAATTGATCGTTGTTGATGATGGTTCAACTGATAATACAAGCCGGATTTTATCAAAATTTACAGAGAAGATACGATTTTACTCAAAACTCCATGGCGGCGTCTCATCGGCGCGAAATTTCGGGTTGGAAAAATCTGAAGGTACCTGGGTTGCTTTCCTGGATTCGGATGATTACTGGCTTCCGGAAAAATTAGATCGGCAGATGCAATACCTTCGGGAACATCCGGATATTATGATTGTCCAGACTGATGAAAAATGGATCCGAAAGGGGAAATTCGTCAATCCCATGAAAAAGCATCAAAAATATTCCGGTTGGATTTTTCCCAGGTGTCTGCCGCTGTGTATCGTCAGTCCTTCGGCAGTGCTGGTTCATCAGAAAGTTTTCAACGATGTGGGAGTATTTGATGAGAACATGCCGGTATGCGAAGACTATGACCTGTGGTTGCGAATTGCCTATAAGTACCAGATTGCCCTGATCCCGGAGAAATTGATTGTTAAAACCGGCGGACATTCGGATCAGCTGTCCCGTCAATACTGGGGAATGGACCGCTATCGCATCCAGGCTCTGGAAAAATTATTGAAAGAAGACATTACCGATGACCAGCGGGAATTGGTGCTAAAAGAAATTATTAAAAAACTGACTGTTCTGGAAACCGGTCGCCGGAAACGATATGATCTTCCCAATATCTTCGCCGGAAAACTAAGTGAATATCGGAGAAAACTCGATGCAGTCCGTAAAGCCGGTCGTTCTGACTCTTCGTCAAATAAATAAAAACGATACAACCTTTGATGTTTTTGTCCATCAGCCGGTGGTGGATAATTTATCTTTTTTACAAAACCCAATTCTTGTACAACCAGCTGCAAATGGCTATAGGATAGTATACGGATTTGATTTTTTACAGACTGATTACCAGGATGACGACCGCATTGTGGTGTACAGTATTCCGGGATCATTGGATTTATTATCGGTATTAGCGCTTATTATTAAAATTCAGATAAATAAGCGGGCGCTGTATCCCGTTGAGATTGGAAAACTTTTATCCGTAGCTAAAACATATAATATTCCCGATGACGATATTTTGCACAGACTGTTCCCTGAAATTAAAATCACGGCCCAGAACAAATTAATCGATCAGTACAAGTCAACGACATCAATTCATGCCGATCTTAGGGAGTATTTGATTCAAAAAAATGCTCCTCTGAAAACATGGCTGTCCGTTGTTGATTTAAAAGGCCCGGAACGAAAGCAAATCGAGAAGTTTATTACAAAATTTCGACCCACGCTAAGTGTATTGGAAGAAATTATGCTGTATCTTTCTGAAATAAAGACCAGGGATCGAAAGGATCTTGCCACGGTTTTAAAAGATTTAAACTGGGAGAAATATTTTCAAGCCGGCGATATTGCGCCAAAAGATTCTCTGGCGCAATTGCGGACGGCGGTTTTTCAGATACGATACCCTCAATTATCGATTCATAAAAATTCTATCGACAGCGACATCAAAAAACTTGATTTGCCGAACAACGCAACGCTATCCTACGATGAATCTTTCGAAAAGAAGGAATTGACTCTGCAATGGCGATTGCGTACTACAAAAGACTTGAAACGTCTGCAGCAATTGGGCGACGACATGACTATTCGAAAAATTCGGCAAATTATGGATAAATTATAGATGAATCTGAACAACCGGTTTCTTCGCATTTTTGTAACAGAATCCGCATTAAACGATGCTGTAACCGGCGCTATTATCGAGAAATATCCGGGACGAATACAAAAGGTTGTGCCGGACGACTATGATATATGTGAAGATGCTCGGGGCATAGACCCTAAGAGAGTTCTTTATCTGACTCACTCGAAGGGTGATGTGGTAAAAGGGTGTCCCGGAACCGCCGAGAGCTACTTATGTTGCAATTATCAGGTCATCAACCAGACTCAGAATTGTCCGATGAATTGTGTGTATTGTATTTTGCAGTTCTACCTCAATCAACCGGCGACAATTCTTTTTACAAATTTTGAAGATATTTTTATTGATCTGAAAGAAAAACTAAGCTGTCAGCCAAAGCGGTTTTTTCGGATCGGCACCGGAGAATTAGGAGACAGCCTTGCAATATCGGGATCGGTATTTTTCGCCGATCAGGCGATCAGGACTTTCGCGAATATTCCTAACGCACTTCTGGAGTTAAAAACCAAAACTTCTGAAGCGGACGATCTTCTGAATATTCCTCACAACGGACATACAGTATTGGCATGGTCAATAAATCCACAGGAAATTATTGACCGGTATGAATTTAAAACTTCGCAGCTAATAACAAGATTAGCAGCGGCGGCGAGAGCCGGCGATGCCGGATATTTACTTGCATTTCATCTGGATCCGATTTTAGCTGTCCCCGGTTGGGAAGATCTTTACAGCGATTTGCTTGATGAGTTATACCTGCATATCCCTTCTGAGCGCATTGTCTGGATCAGTATGGGCTCACTGCGCTTTCCGCCATCAATGAAAGATAAGATGATCGAGCGGTATCCTTCGACGACGTTGCCTTTTGGTGAAATGATTCGGGGAATGGATGGGAAAATGCGGTATGCGCGCCCGGTGCGTGTTCCGATGTATAAGAAAATATATCAACAATTAACAGGGGTTTCCGATCCGCCGTTCATATATTTTTGCATGGAGAGTCAGGATGTCTGGGAGGAAGTTACCGGAACGTCACCGGAAAGTAATGCGTATCTGGATTATCTGTTTGCCGAAAGTTTATATAAACGCTTCGCCGGTTTATTGGCTGAAAAGCCGGTGCGTGATACATATGAGCGGGGTTTTTCATTAGAGCAAATACCCAATAAACCAGGCTGAACGACGATTATTAAAACTTGCTCAGATTCTTTAAAAGAACAGGTTTGTGAATGATCTCATTTGCCCAGAATAAGCCGATCAATGTTTTTGCGTCGGTAATCTTTCCGCAATAAACCCATTTCATTGCTTCTGAGATAGAAATCGTATCGACTTCGATCGTTTCACCGGCATTGGGTCGTTGAGGACCTGAGATCAGCTGATCCGCCCAGTATAAATACAATAATTCATCACTGTATCCGACGCATGTATGGATTTGACAAATGGGGCGTAGTATTTTAGCATGGTATCCGGTTTCTTCAGCCAATTCTCGCCGTATGGTTTCTTCCGGTGATTCTCCCGGATCGATTTTGCCGGCAGGCAGCTCCGGCATAATTTGGTTTACAGGGTACCGGTATTGACGGACCATGGCAATAATGTTATTGCCCAGATAGTGGATCATCCTCCTCATGGAAATCTGAGACATCAAAGACCAAATCAGAAACCGGTTACACATCATTCTGATCGCTTTTCAAGGCTCTTTTACCAGGAACGCTAATATACATAAAAGTAACAAAACCGGAACATAATTTTTATCATTTTAGTCTTCCAAACAGACTGGTGCGCCGGGTTATGCGCAGCATTGATTTTCCGGCTCGACTTGATATTGTAGTGTCAATCGGTTATACTATAACTGTGTATAGTTTTAATTAACAGGGAATTTAATGACCATATTATTTAACCACATAATTGATAATAATTCAATAAAAGAGAAAGATCTGCGTATTTTATTTAAGATAACCAAAGCAGAACATGAGAATATACTTAAAGATGAGTTTGGCGACTTATGGATTTCAAATCCGGCAGTTTTTCATTTGTTGCGGAACTCATCGAACGTAGAGGATGCCCGCTCCGGTCTTTTTGATTTTTTGAATGCCCGGGAACAATATTTATTAAATGAAGACGAGGAATTACACTCATTGGAGAAGGTTGTGATACGGGATAGCATTGCCGTATTTAAGAATATTATTTCTACCGGTAATGAAAAGAAGACAGGCAACAGCGTTTTACAAATATTATTTGATATGGCAAAAGGGCAAAAGACTCTCGAAGATGTATCTGAGGGATTTATCTTAGAGATTATTCACCTCTTTCGTGCGGTGAGCGGGTTGTCAGGAATTTATACTCAGGACGGAAATATTGGGAAGGAACCGGAATTTGTATCCAAGCGGGGACGTGAAGCAGCTGTTTGCAGATCGGATCTCTTAGACCGGGAAGAAAAAAGCATTGAGACTTTTCTCCTGAAATATCCCCATGGATTACAACCGGAAGTCATCAAAGATCGCGAGACACACAAAAAAAGACTTTTGGATTTTTTTAACGCAACAGAAGAGGATTGGCAGAACTATCGCTGGCAGATTAAACATGTTATTCGAAAAGCGGATGTATTAAAACAGATTATAGATTTAACAGAGGATGAGGAAAAATCAATCCGGATTGCCAATCAAAACAGAATTCCCTTTGGCGCAACTCCTTATTATGTGTCGCTTATGGATAA